>NZ_JBIMCW010000032.1:0-46456 GCF_048552295.1 Acinetobacter legionensis | reverse complement strand
CTCAATTCGAAATCTTAACAACTTAATCAAGTGCCTGATTTATCAGAAGTTTTATTTAACATCACCGCCGATGGATGTGCATTCTACAGCATTCCATAACCAACACAACCCCTTTTTTTAATTATTTTTCATTTTATCTATCACTTGCTTATTTATTCTTCTAAAACAGCACTTTTTCTTTAAAAATCTGCTTTTTTGCATAAAAACACAGCAATAAAAAAACCAATACCCCCATCGTACATTTGCTAAAACAACTAAAACGCCCTCTTGTATGCCCTTAGCATTGTTATAAATGCAATTTAATAGAGATACGGCGATTAAAATCTATATAAGGAGATAGATCACTTTTATCATTGAATAGAAGCATCGAACGATTCCCGATAAAGAGATCAATATCTTGTCCTAACTCAAACAATACTTAGACTCGCTAAAACCAACGCGATAAAACTCACTCTATAAAACCAACTCTATAAAATCGGGTTCTATAAAACCAAGCTCTATTTGTATTTGGATGTATGTCTATATCAGTCGAGTACAATCTATGAATCCCCCTCCCCCCATTAAATAATTTTCCTAAAGTGAATTGGGGTTGGCACCTTGCTCTAGATAAGCCAAGATCATCAAAGTTAATTCTTTTTTTAGCTGCTGTTCTGAAATTAGAAAATTATTATGACTGACATAACGCATCATGGTAAAAAGCGTACTATTGATAATCACAAAGGATTTATTTTTAAGTACTTCAAAACTCCAATGATTAAAAAAACGGCTAAACACATACAATCCCACTTCATAGAAATGCTTTTCTAACACTTTTGCTGCTTCTGAGTCGTTATAGCCATGCCAATGTTTAAGCACTTCAATAAAAAAACCGCCATCGGCTTTCATCATGTCAAAACCGAATTGAAGACTAAGTGGAATGATTTCTTCTAAGCTCAATCCTTCTTGGCTAATTGCAATCTGTTTCAACGCAAGCCCCAGTTGCTCACTTTTACGACTTAAAAGCTCCTGAATAATTTCTTCTTTATTGCCAAAATACTGATAGATAGAACCGACACTGACACCTGATTTTTCTGAAATTTTGGGTGTAGTGACGTTGATTAAGCCATATTCAGCAACACATAATTGAGTTGCTTCTAAGATACTATCTACGACATTCCGAGCACGTTGTTGTTGTGGTTGTTTTCTCATCTTGCGGTTCACTCCAAAATGCGAATTGAATGCGAATAATTATTCATATTAGAGTTTGACTAAACAATAATCAGGTCGTGCTCAAAATGCAAACATTAATTAAGCCACAACGCCTTGCCTCATTTGAGACCATGGCACAAACAAATATGAAGTCTAAGCTTTTTTATTATTTTACAGACCAGCAGTTACAACCCAGTTATGACGAATATCTTTCACTCAATCGTGCCTTACAGACTGGTGATATCGCGATGGACAAAGTTATGAATTGGGTGATGACCAATCCGAGACAAAATAGAAAACTTTTTGAAACAGCCTTGTATCAAGGTTTGGATAAACTTCCCAATGAAATCCCTGAATTAACTGATTTTTTTAAAATGGTTGAACAAGCACCGACTTGGCTTGATCCAGCTAAAATTGAAACGGCGATCAAATTTACTCATCGTTTAGGGACAAATAGCACTTTTATTCTACGTGATGTGGCTTTAATGACGGGTTATCAATACCCTGGTTTTAATCAACCGTTAATTATGACGGGTGCTTTACATAAATATGCTGGAAAACGCTTAGCTGAAACCCACAAATGGTGGCTTGATGTCAATCAACAAGATAGCTTCTCTCGTTTTAACAATGGTTTTACTTCAACCATTTATGTGCGTTTTATTCATTCGTTGGTACGCCATCAACTCAATAAATCCAAAGACTGGGATAACGATATTTGGGGAGCACCGATCAATCAATATGATCAAGCCATGACCAACATTGCATTTAGTGCGGTGTTACTTCTCGGTGTCAGAGCCATTGGCATTTTTCCAAGCAAGACCGAATCAGAAGCCATCATGCATTTTTGGAAATATACGGGCTGGTTAATGGGAGTAGATGAAAAATGGCTAGTCAGCAAAGAGTCTGACGCATGGAAACTACTGCAATGGATGAATTATGCCCACCCTAAGGCCGATGAAAGTAGCAAAGCTTTAGCCATCAGCTTATCCAAAGAGCCTTTTGAACGACACTACAAACACTTCAATTCCTTTTTGCAAAAAAAGGCCTATCAAAATCATTTGGATATTACCCAGTTTTTTATTCGGCAACGTAAAATGAAAAACCTAGGACTCAAGCCACGTACTTTGGCTTGGTATCCGCTTTATTTAATTGCAAAAAATACCCTGCTCTACCGTAGTGCTAAGCATATCGACAAACTGGATCAATATTTACAACAGAATGGTCGTGCAGAACAAGAATATGCACTCAAACTTTATCAAAATGCCGGGAAACAATTAGCAAGTATGCATCAGTAAGATCTACCCAGCAAACGCACTTCATCATCAAATAGAAACACTCGAAAAAATAAGGGGAAGCCAATTGGCCTCCCCTTGTTTCACATTACATGACTTCGCGTCACATTACCCATTGATCAATGAGAATGCGTTGCTTCAGAAGCCGAATGATCCATGTTTGGCATACTTTCATGACTCATCTTAGACATATCATGTTGCTGAGCTGCATTCTGTTTTTGGCTTGGCATATAGTCAGGCTCGTTGGTAATCGCCAAATAGAAGATTCCCATAAAAATACAGCTTAAAATAATTGCGATTATCAGCAATTTCCATCCCCAAAACGATTTTTCAGGTGACAACTTATTACTGTCATTACTCATAGAACATCCTCATATTTCTGTAAAAATTCAGTTTTAAATCAATTAAAATTTCATACTAATACGAGCCCAATAATTACGCCCTGTATTATTAAATTGTTGAGTACCGACTTGACCATCCGCACCTACACCCAATTTGTTTAAATGCTCGGTATAGGTTTTATCTAAGACATTGTCGACACCAACAGCAAGATTTAGATCTTTTTGAATGTTATATGACGCATTCAATGCCAAGGTGGTAAAGCTTTTACTTTCACCAGTGTCATAACCCACGATATTACCTTGATTTAAGCTAATACGATCTTGTTTCGCCACTGCACGCCATAATAAACCTAAAGAATATTTATCTTGAACATAACGTAAATTCAAACGACCTTCTAAAGGTGCAATTTGCGGTAATGGTTTATGTGTATCGGTATTTTCGCCCCATGCATACATTGCACTTAAATCCGCTTGGATCGCATCAGTAAATTGATAACCGATCCCTACTTCAGCACCCGCGATAGTTGCATCGACATTTTTTGCCCCAGCACTGAATGAAGAACCGTGATCATGCCCACCCATTCCAGCTTTTGGATGATTATGATAACTTAATAAAATAAAGTCATTAATCAACCCTGCATATGCTGATGTCCATACACTCAATGCATCATGTTGGTATTGATAACCGAGATCCAACTGTAAAGTTTTTTCAGTGTTTAGATCATTAAACGTCGGTTTAGACATACCAGTATTACCATGTGCAGTACTGAATAGCTCCCAATAATCAGGAACACGCTCCACATAACCCAAACCAATATAAGATTTGGCATTATGCTCAGGATATTGATTTTCTAAACGAATAAATGCACTTGGCAAAGTTTCTTTACGTTGATCATTCAGTTTTAAGGCATCAATTTTAACTTGATCGATACGTGCACCTGTCACCAACTTATAAGCATCATTGAATTGATAGGTCATTTCTCCGAAAGCACCATAAGATTGGAAGCGCATATCCTCTCTAAATGCAACATTCATGGATGGCATGGTGGGTGATGACATACTGCCACCATGTTTGTTCAGCTGAGAATCCACCCCAGTAATTAAACTGAGCTTGTCCCATTCACTGGTCATGGCTAAACGACTATTTAAAGTACGGCGTGTCACCTGCATTGCCATTGGATTCGACACCATTTGATGTGTATTCATATCATGTGTCATTGGTGGTGTACGTAAACTAAAGTTATCCATAATATGGTCGTTATAACTATAGTTCACTTGCCCTTCGAGCTTTTTAATCACAGGGCTTAAATTCTTCTTTTCAACACGTAAGCCTAGGCTTTCACGTGCAAATTGAGAACCATCCATGGTTCGGCCTGCGTATTCAGCCTCACCATCAGCTTTACCACCCGTCAGTTCAACCCATGTATCTTCATCGGGTGTCCAGCCTAAGGCTAAATCGGTATTCCAGCGCTCCCAAGAAGAAGGCACTTTATGACCATCACCATCCTCATAGCTGTTTGACTCAGAACGATTGGCATTGATACGCATATATTTTTTACTGTCACCTACAGCAGCTTCAATGTTGTGATCCAAACGTCCAAAAGAACCGACTAAAACACTGGCTTGACCTTGATAATTTTTATCATCTGTTAAGGTTGGTTTTTGACGTTCAAAAATCACCGTGGCTGCTGAACCTGTATTGGCATATTGGACTGTCTGAGGTCCTTTTACCACCGAAATACGGTCAAAACTTTCAGGTTGAATATACGACGTAGGTGCATCCATGCGTGCTGGGCATGCACCTAAATTTTCGGTACCATCCGTTAAAATTTTAATCCGTGAACCAAACATGCCGCGGAATGTGACATCTCCATTGGTTCCACCGCTTTTAATCGAATTAAAGCCTGCAATACTTTGCAAATAATCAGCACCATCTGTGGCAGGTACAGGTTGAATCGGCTGTTTTGGATCAGCATGAATAATCAAACCATTGGCATCATTATTTAACTGTGCTGTAACCACGATTGGAGCAAGTTGAGATGCATGTTCCTGATCGTGTGCAAACGTCGCTGTAGAATAACAAGCAACACAAACCGCAGCCGCTAAAGGCTGTAAAAAGAATTGAGGTTGAGCCATTTTCTTTCTCTTAAATCATAAATTAAACAAGGCTGGAGTCAATGAAGACCCTAAAAATTAAGTTTTTGATTTATGCAAAAAGTGGCGGGGCTCGCCCTTGGGGAAGTAAAAACAAACGTTGCAATACAAAATAGACATGTCGAAATGCTTTTTGAAATGCAACCAGTCGCACTTGAATACGATCTAATATTTCTTTGACTTCAAGTTCAGGAGGTAAAACCAGATTGCCATAGACTGTACAGTATTGGCACTGGTGACCCGCATCATGATGATGTGAACTTGGTTGCTCTGGCGCTGCATGTTCAGCATGGGCCAATAGATGGTCATGACTGGCAGCTTCATGTGCAGAAGATGCAGATTGATGTTGATGATGGGTGCTATGTTGATGCTTTTCGTAGAAATGACTTTGTACTAAAGCTTGAGTAATAGTTTCACAGACCGGCGCAATTTGATATTGCTTCGGTAGCAAAGGCTGTAAAAATACAGCAATCTGTAAAAAAACTGCGGTAAAACCGAGCAGTAAACCTATTCTCAACAAAACGTTCGTCTCAACATTTTCGAGCCAGAGTATAACAAAGCCCAAACAAAATTGGGCTTTGTATTGCAGGAAAATTTTAAAAGTTTTTAAAATTCAACTGACTCAGATCAACGTTTTGCTGGAACTTTTTGCTTTTCACGCTGACGAACCACTTTTTCCACTTTTTCACGCGCACGTTGACGCTTTAAAGGGGATAAGTAATCCACAAATAATTTACCGTTTAAGTGATCCATTTCATGTTGAATACATACCGCCAATAGATCATCCGCTTCGACTTCAAAAGCTTGACCTTCAAGGTTAATTGCTTCAATTTTAACTCGTGACGGACGCTCAACTTTATCGTATATTTGAGGAACAGAAAGACAGCCTTCCTCATAAGATAAGGTTTCTTCTGTAAGCGGTGTTATTTTGGGGTTAATGAACACCATAGGTTGGTCTTTGTCTTCAGACAGATCCATTACGATAAGCTGAATATGCTGATCGACCTGTGTAGCAGCCAGACCAATACCTGGCGCTTCATACATGGTTTCAAACATGTCTGCTGCTAACTGGCGAATTTCATCAGTTACCACATCGACAGGTTTTGCAATGGTGCGTAAACGGGGATCAGGAAAACTTAAAATAGGTAATAAGGCCATACTGTACCCTCTGTTGCTATGCCATTGATCTTAAAACTAAATGAAGAATATGCTTCATTAAAAAAATGTGTGTAATATGCGTATTATAACGCATATAGAGACATAATTTTAGGAATTATGATAATGAAAAAGGTTTTAACTGGCATAACGAACTTTCATGCCAAGGGGTTCAAGAAACAATTACTTGCTGTGACACTATGTTTAAGTGCAGGATTCACTTACATGGAAATCACACACGCAAGTCCAAACACCAATCCGCCCGCACTTAAATCCAGTGCACCCAATGTCTATGTGGTGAAACGTGGGGATACTTTATGGGATATTGCAGGGAAATTTTTAAGCAAGCCTTGGCGCTGGCCTGAAATCTGGGCAAGCAATAAGCATGTTAAAAATCCACATTGGATTTATCCTGGCGATAAATTATTGTTGTGTACTTTAGATGGTCGCCCACTGATTGGTGTAGATGAAGGTGATGGTTGTGATGGAATTATTCGTCGTCATCAAGGTGGGACATCTTTACGCCCTCAAATACGCGTTGAATCCTTAAATAATGCGATTTCAGTGATTCCATTATCAGATATTCAACCATGGTTAGAACACAGTATTGTGGTCAATCCTGAATCTTTACAGAACATCCCTTATACCATCGGCGCTGCTGATAATCGTGTGATTACGGGTGCAGGACAAACCGTTTATGCGCGTGGAAATGGCTTAGTCGTGGGTCAACGTTATGGGATCTATCGTGAAGGCAAACCTTATACTTTCCTCAATGCTGAAGGCAAAAAGTTTAATGCGGGCATGGAGTTAACTGAGGTTGCTTCTGCAACTGCGGCGGCTGGTGAAAATGATGTCACCACCCTTGAGTTAACCAAAAGTTATAATGCTGAAGTGCGTAAAGGCGACTATGTCCTACCAAGCTATGATGCCGAATTGCCAAGTTTGTTCTATCCAACCACCACCAATGAAGTCACCAATGGCGGTAAAGTGGTTCGTGTACAAGGTTCAATTGGTACAGCAGCGCAATATAGTGTAGTCACCATTGACCGTGGGAGCTTACAAGGTGCTAAACCTGGACAGGTCTTTAGTATTTACCAACAAGGTGAAACAGTCCGTGACCCAAAAACCAAAGAGTCTGTGAAATTACCAAGTCAAAAAATTGGTACGCTGATGATCTTTAAGAGTTTTGATCACCTCAGCTATGCCTATATTTTGGAAAGTAATTTACCAATTAAAATGGGTGCTGAAATTAAACCGCCTGCAATTGCAGATAACTAAGTTTTTCATGATGTGATTTAAATATGTTGAAGCAGATATCCAATGACCAATATGATGCCATCAGACTTTGGTATTTGGTTCAACATTCGCTCAGCGCTTTTCGTAAATTAGAAACACACTTTGGTTCTATCACAAAAGCGCTGCAAGCTGAAAATTTAAACCGCTGGTCTGAAGCCAAAATTCATAAAAACCATCTTGAAAGAGCCAGTGAATTTTTCACTGCGCTTGGGCAATCCAAATTTCAAGTTTGCTTCGATAAAATTCAACAACATACAGATTTTATTCTTTTAGATACCGACCCTCATTATCCTCAACAACTGTTACCTTATCCTGATCATCCGCCAATTCTATTTGGTAAAGGTGCATTTCAGAATCTAAGTCAACCGCAAATCGCCATCGTGGGTAGCCGAAAGCCTAGTCCGCATGGCAAACAAGTGGCTTATGATTTTGCTTACTATTTGAGTGAAAAGGGCTTTTTTATTACCAGTGGCCTAGCACTGGGAATTGATGCCGCTGCACATATGGGTGGGCTAAAACACCATCGAACCATCGCGGTGATCGGCACAGGCTTAGATCTGGTTTATCCTAGTCAAAATAAACAGTTACAAGAACAAATTTTGCAGCATGCAGGAACAATCCTGACTGAATACCTACCAGAAACTCAGCCTATTCAGCGCAATTTTCCCTATCGAAATCGAATCGTGAGTGGTTTGAGCTTAGGTGTTGTTGTCGCAGAAGCACAACTGGGTAGTGGTTCACTGATTACGGCGCAAGCTGCCGCAGAACAAGGTAAAGTGATTTTTGCAATTCCAGGGCATATTTATGGAGAGCATCATCAAGGATGTCATCAGCTCATTCGTGAAGGGGCCATTCTGGTTGATCATCCAGAACAAATTGTTGAAGATTTAGCACTTCCCACCCAATGGCATTGTGCACAACAGTCTGAATCACGTTCCCCAATGCCAGAAATTCCCGAGCATTTATTTAAGCTGTATCAGTTACTGGATTGGATTGGGCAAGACTTAGATACGCTTGCTCAAAACGCAAATTTAGACATTGCACAACTCACAAGCGATCTTATGGAATTAGAACTTTTGGGTTACTGTATTCAACAATCTGGGCTGTACTTACGTTGCCGAGTCAGTTATTAAGGTTCACAATAGTAGCTTATTCCACGAAATGGCAAGGTAAACATAGATGATTACAACCTCAGTTGCTGAAGCTGCACAAATTCTTCAACAAGGTAAAGTCTTGGCTTATCCAACAGAGGCAGTATGGGGTTTAGGCTGCGATCCGTTCAATGAACAGGCTTTTTTAGAAATTTTAAGGCTTAAACAACGCCCTATAGAGAAAGGCGTGATTTTATTGGCAGGACAACTCTCACAAGTTGAGCATCTATTAACAGAAATTGACCCTATTATTCGTGAACAAATCATTCAATCATGGACGCAACGCTCTAGAACAGAACGGGCAACAACTTGGCTACTTCCAGCTGATGATAAAATTCCACAATGGATTAAAGGCCAACATGCTCAGGTTGCAGTTCGTGTAACCAACCACCCTTTGTGCATTGCCTTATGTAATGCCTTTAATGGTTTTATTGTGTCGACCAGTGCAAATTCGGCAGGTTTAGAACCGGCAAGATCTTTACAACAAGCCAGTCAATATTTTGGTTCTGAATTGAATTATTTAAATGGTGATCTTGGTTTAAGTCGCGAGCCAAGCAAAATCATTGACGCATCTACAGCACAAGTGATTCGCGCTTAAGCACTTTAAAATATTCAATCAATCATGAACTTAAATATTGCCAATAAAAAGGCAAAAAAAAACTCAGCCACATATAGGGTTGGCTGAGTATAAAAAAGGATGCGTTAAACACATCCAGAGGGTATGAAAAATTCAGTGTAGAACAATTTAATTAAGAAATTCTTAATTCGCTACGATGAAAATATTATCCTATAAATTTTTTTTGAATACAAATATATTCTTCTGAACAAGATCTGTTCATTTAAGTGAATTGCAAATAACTGGAATTTCAATAATAAAACTAAGTGTTTAAATTTGTTTTACTATTTGCATTTTTAACAGGTAAATCACTAATTCAAAAACAAATTTTGCTCAGATTTAATACTTTAAAAGGGTAAAAAATAAGTTTTTAAATGAACATTTTTCACCCAAAATACTTTGAATTTTAACTCAATAATGTACTTTTTTTGACACTAAGTGACTTTTTTTGTGCCAATGCAATTCCCACTAAAATGACAATACCACCGATGGTATGCGACATCGTCCAAGCCTCATGCAGCCAGAAGTAGGCAATGATTGCAGTAAATACTGGCATTAAATTCATAAAAATGCTGGTTCGATTTGGACCTAGATATTGTACAGCCATCATCCACAATAAAGGCGCAACAAGAGAAGGTAATATACCCGCATATAAAACGCTGGCGACATTGCCTTGGTTAATCGCATCAATGCCATAATAAAGCACAAACGGTAAATGGTAGACCAAGGTCAACGCAATTTGCACATAGAGGCTCAGCAGTAATGGAACTTTCAATTGCCATTTTTTTAGAAAGACCCCATAAAAAGCATAAAAGAACACGGCCAAGACCATGATCAAATCACCAGAGTGCCCTGCCAATTGAGTCAAGTTGCTAAAATCCCCTCGGCCAATCACATACAGCAAACCGAGAAAAGACAAGATACTGCCGACAACAGCGAAGCGATTGGGAATTTCACGTAAAATAAGGATCGAAACAAAAATGGTAAATACCGGAATAAAGGCGTTGATAATGCCCATATTGGTTGCTGTGGTGTAATGCGCTGCACTATAGGCCAAGCCTTGATACAAGAACATACCAAAAGCACTCAGCACCACAAATTGCATAAAATGTTGTTTAACCAAATGACGTTGCTTCCACACTTGGGGCAACATAAATGGAGTCAAAATAATAAATGCCACTAACCAGCGATAAAAGCTAATACTGACAGGTGAAATATAATCCGAAACATAACGTGTAACTGCAATATTCATTGACCAAATCAATACTGCAATGATCGGTAAACTGATTGCCCACCACATGGGTTTTGAATTGCTATACATAATTTTGACTGTCGAATAGGATCTGAAAATGATTATCGATGAAGTCGGAATAAATTTAAATATGGCATTTCAGACATCTATAGGGCTTTTCAGACAAATGCTATTTTATGCGTTTTTAAAATTAGAATAATTCCCAAGTTTTGATTGCTAAAGTCACCACACTTTGTAACTGTTCAGCACTAACCCCATCACGGGCTTGCATGGTTAAACCTTGGATCACCGTTGAATAATAATCTGTCATCGCTTGAATATTGGCGTGTGGGTTTAAGTCACCTTCTTTGACACCCTGTTGCAAACGTTGGTAGATATTTTCTTTGACTTGTTGTCTTTTGAGCAAAAGATCATGCTGAATCGGTGCATGTTCTTGTGAACAATTCATGGTTGCGGTCACCAACATACAACCTGTCGGTTTATTCTGTTGAACCAGTTTTTTGAGGTTTTCATACAAATAAATTTCAATAGCGATTTTTGCTGTTTTGGCTTGTTGAAAAATAACTTCCAAAGGACATGCCTCATGCTTTAAGTAGTATTCCAAACAGGCATGAAACAGCTGTGATTTATCACCAAAACTACTGTAGATACTGGGTGCAGTAAGATTTAAGGCTTTGGTTAAATCGCTCATCGATGTGGATTCATAGCCATATTCCCAGAACAACAACATGGCTTTTTGTAGCGCTTGTTGTTCATCAAAACATTTAGGACGACCACGCCCACGCTTAGGTGCTTGTTTTTCAGCGACTAAAGCATGTTTTTCAGAATCAGCCATAACTTTCACATATATTTTTATAACGAACATTATTAAATTAATTGACAACACAAAATTAATCAAATATTTTATTTTTATAACGATCGTTAATGAATTAAAAAATACCTCCATATGCTTTCGCTTTACAGCAGGAATATATCTTCATGAATATGATGCAATCAGAAGTTTCTGAACCACAGCCCTCTGAGATTCCCCCCAGTAGCCAAGGGAGCTGGTTGGCGCTATTAACCGTTGCAATTACTGCTTTTGCTTTGGTCACCAGTGAGTTTCTCCCAATCGGTGTACTCAACAATATTTCCAGTGATTTGCATGTATCTGTTGGTACAGCAGGTTTGATGATCACCCTCCCAGGCATCATGGCCGCCATAGCAGCACCACTCCTTCCGGTTCTAGTCAAAAATTTAGATCGGCGTTACTTACTTCTGGCACTGTCTGCAACGATGGTGTTTGCCAATGCCATCACTGCAATTGCATCAACTTTTGAAATTTTATTGCTGAGCCGTTTCATTCTTGGATTTGCGATTGGTGGATTCTGGGCGACTGCGATTGCCTTAAGTGGTCGTTTAGCACCAACCCATTTACCTATTGCGAAAGCAACAGCAACTGTCATGGCTGGGGTAACTTTAGCCACTGTTCTTGGTGTACCGATTGGGACATGGTTAAGTGATGCATACGGCTGGCGAACATCATTTGGAATTACCTCCGCCATCGGCTTCGTTGTTTTACTATTGGGAATTAAATTTATCCCGAGTTTAAAACCAGAGTCTGCCATTCATTTTAAAGACTTACCTGCATTGCTAAGAATCAGTAAAGCCAGACAAGGTTTGATTATTATTTTGTTGATTGGTTTAGCTCATTTTTCATCATATAGCTATCTGACCCCGTTCTTTAAAAATTCAGCAGGCTTTGACAGTGCTACCATCAGTTCACTACTGTTATTATTTGGTATCGCAGGTATTTTTGGGAATGCTTTTGCTGGTTATAGCGGTAATTTGAATGTGCGCTATACCTTTGCATTCGTTGCCATCTGTTTTGCGGTTGTATTCTTTGGCTTTCCTCTATTTGCCATTCATCCATCAGGCGCCTTCATTCTTACAGCGCTTTGGGGTTTTGCATTTGGTGCATTTCCAACCACTGCCAATATTTGGATGTTCTTACACGCCCCTCAAGCCGTAGAAAAAGGCATGCCCTTATTTGTTGGTTTCTTCCAAGTGATGATTGCAACAGGTGCTTTAATCGGTGGCTATGTTGTTGACCATTTTAATGCCAACATTTTATTGTATAGTGTACTGAGTTTTATTCTTTTGGCCTTTATTTCAATCTTCACGTTGAGTCGTGGATTAAATAATCCCAAAGCTGAAAACACTGCCATCCAATGTGAGAGTTAAGTCTTTTCAACTATGTATTCAGCGCTGATTTCTGTAGAAGAATTTTTCTACCAAAAGCATGATGTAGTGACACCCCATTCAAATTTATGGGGTGATTTTAATTTGAGTTTAAATGGGACTTTAGAACTCAATGTCGCAGAACAAACCTATCTGTCTCCACCAAGTTATGGTTTGTGGATTCCACCGCAAACCGAACATTGTTGTACAGCTGTGGATGATCAACTGACGCATTACATCTGTATCCGTATTCATCCTCAGCTTTGTCAAAGCTTATCCCAAAGCACAAAGACTTTAAGTATTCGCCCCTTTTTACGTCATACCATTGAAGAAGTTTTAGAGCAGCAGAAACAAGGGATTCCATCATCTCCCTATTATCAACACTTATTAGAACTGTTGGTCGATCAAATCCAAAATAGTGTGTGTTATGAGCATTATTTACCGCAAACCAACCACCCCACACTCAAGCCTATTCTTGAGCATTTGTCGGATACAACACGCTTTCCCCAAAGCCTTCAAGAAATACTCGATACTTTCCAAATTACTGAACGGCACGCACTTAGACTTAGCCAAGAGCACCTTAAACTTTCGCTGTCTGAATGGCGTAATCGCGCCAAGATTATTTATGCAATTTCATTGATCCAACAAGGCATTTCAATTAAAAAAATTAGCTTAGATCTCGGCTATCAACACACGTCTAGCTTCATTGAGTTTTTTAAACGTTATACCCATCAAACCCCAGCACAAATGCGAAATCTTTAAGATTAGGACATTTTTCAAACAATCTATTTCCACTTTATTGATAAGTTTATATACAAAAATACTATGGAAAATTGCCTTAAAATTGTGCATTTTGCATCTTATGCTCTAGATTAAGCATATAACTTTTTGAATTTGTATATATTACCGTCAAATTCATAAGAATTTTAAATAATGAAGGGTTCGAATAAATGAAAAAATTACTACTAGCTACACTATGTGCTTCAGCGTTTGCTTTAACTGCATGTGATAAAAAACCAGCTGATTCAGCTTCAGGAACTGAGAGCAAACCTGCTGCAGCTGCGGTTTCTTTAAGTACCAACAATACTGCTGATATCAAAAGCGATTTAACTGCACTTCAAACAATGTCTACAGCGAAAGCTAAAGAAGCATTGAACTTCCAAACAGAAGTGATGCAAGCTGCACAAAAGGGTGATAAAGATGCACTGAAAGGTGTTGTCGATAAAATGAAAACTTATGTGGACGGTTTCAACAAAGATCTTGATGGTTTAGCACTTAAAAGTACTGAAGTTGCATCTGTACGTGACAAAATGAAAGAGTCAAATAACCTAGGCGTTGAAATGTCTGAAGCTGGTTTAGCGACTTCACCAGATCCACAAAAAATCATGGAACTACAAAAGAAAGGTACTGAGTTACAACAAAGCCTGTTAACTGAAATGCAAGCACTTCAAGCCAAAGCAAACGCTGCACCATAATCGATTAAATTTGATGCAGTTTTTAAAAGCAGATCCCATGATCTGCTTTTTTTATTACACTTATATACAAATGTAACTTGCTGAAATCTTGGAATATCGCTAAAACATTAGACATATTTCTAATCACTGTCTTTTGATTTTTAAGGATACCCCTATGAGCAATTCCGTTTATGACATCCCAGTCAATACCATCAAAGGTGACGCGACAACCTTGAATCAATATCAAGGTAAAGTTCTTTTAATCGTTAACGTTGCATCTAAATGTGGCCTTACTCCACAATATGAAGGTTTAGAAAAACTATATACTGAAAAGAAAGATCAAGGTTTAGAAATCCTCGGCTTTCCGGCAAATAACTTTCTTGCGCAAGAGCCTGGAACAAATGATGAAATCGAGCAATTTTGCTCTTTAACTTACAATGTCGACTTCCCACTTTTTGCTAAAATTTCAGTTGCAGGTGATGATAAGCATCCACTTTATGACAGCTTAATTCATGCAATCCCTGAGCGTATTGGTGAAGGCCCTTGGTGGAAAGACTTAGTCGATTATGGCCTAACACCAAACCCAAAACCTGAAGTCCTTTGGAACTTTGAAAAATTCTTAATCGGTAAAAATGGTGAAATCGTGGCACGTTTTGCACCAGATATCACTGCTGATGATCCACGAATTACATCTGCGATTGAAGCTGAATTAGCAAAATAGATTGAGCATTAAAAGCACTATGCTTTAAATAAATTTTTATATTTTGCAGTTTTGATCGAAAATTTTATATTTTCGATCAAAATCCCTCTAGCTTTATTCACAATTTAAAATTTCAACCATCTTCAATAGCGTGCTAAAAATGCATTCTTTTTTGCTTTTGCTTGAGTAGAAATGAATCTCTAAAGTTACAGACTGTATGCCCTTTGCAACAATCCTCAATCTCTACACTTTTGCAAATTATAGTGAATTCATAACCGATTAAATTACTTTTGGACAACGATGAAAAAGCTTTTACAAGGTGCGGTTTTGCCTTTTGTTATTTTTATTTCTGGCATGTTACTGCTAGGCTGTAATCAAGCCGCTGAACAATCACGTCAACAAGATGGCGCTCAAGCGATTGAAACTGCGCAAATGAGTGAAAATACATCCGACTCAAATAATAATAATCAATCAACAGCAAAAAGCACTGAGGATTTAAAACAAGGCAATATGTTTTATATCGCACGTGATGTTGCCAACGTACAGCTGAAAACTGGTGATTATGTTGAAAAATTACAGCAGACCCAAGCTAATTTACAACAAGCCATACAATCACAAAATCAAGCTGAGCTGCAACAATCTGTCAAAACATTGACTCGTGAACTACAAGGCTTTAACACAACATTGATTTCATTAGATTTAAAAAGCCAAGAGATTGATGGTATCCGCCAACAAGTGCTACAAGCCAATAAGCAAGTGCTTAACTCAGCACTGTTAAACGGTGATTTAGACATTTCAAAAGTTGATTTTAAGAAAATCGAACAACAAATGAATACCATCCAATTAGATATGCTTAAACTCGCAGGCATGATGATTCCTGGATCAAATACAGAGCAAGCCACTGAACAGCGTTAATTAGATTTGAACAGATCAGCCTTGGCTTGGCTTAGCGACATTACATGATCGATCTTGTCCTAGCGCGCGTTTAGCATCTAACTTAAAACGAGCTTGAGCAGACTTATAACTTGCGGGTAAAAATAGCGTTAAACGGGTTTTATTCTTTCCAATGGATTCCACCAAGGTTTTTGATAAATACGCCCCACCCTCTGTACGGGTAAACAAGGTTCCCATTTCTAAATCTCGTTCTAGTCGATTGTCGGTAAAGACAAAATCTTTTTCGCCAGTAAAGGCAACACATTGCCCATAGGCCACTTTCAAATTTTTAAATGCGACAACATAATCGATATCTAATTCTGTTTCTAAACCATTTGCCACTGAATTTGCCACCAAACTTGCTTCAGTGGGTGCATTTGGTGTAGTGACAAATTGACTTTGACATGCTGAAACAGCACTCAGTAGAAGTATTGAAAATAAATACCGACATTGAACTAATTTTTTCATTTTAAGTTTATTGGTTTTCTACAACAATGAATGGATTGTAGCAAAGTTCATGAACATGATTTAATAGCAGATTAAGCGTATTTTTGTAGTGTTTCATGCAACTGATTTTATTCACAGGCGTACAAGCTTCGGGTAAATCTACTTTTTATCAACAGTATTTTTACCATACACATCTACGTATCAATCTCGATATGCTAAAAACACGCCATCGTGAAAAGATACTGTTTGAAGCAGCTATAGCCTCTAAAACCAAAATCGTGATAGATAACACCAACATAAGCAAAGCCGATCGAGCCCGTTATATTCAACTTGCCAAAACTGCTGGCTTCGAGATCATTTCATATTATTTTGAAACGGATCTAGACAGCACTTTACAGCGTAATGCACAACGTGAGGGTAAAGCCAATATTGCTGAAAAAGGCGTTAAAGCCACCTTTTATAAATTAGAAGTCCCTAATTGTTCAGAAGGTTTTGATGCGCTGTTTAAAGTAAATATGATAGAAAATAATGGCTTTTCAATTACTCTCATAATTGAATAAAAAATTTAATCTTGAGCCAACCGCCATGTTTTAAATGCGGTTTGCATCTGTTGTTGTATTTCTTTAGGTACCTTACGAGCGGCTATATTGGAAAAATCTCCACGATAGGTTTCAGCCACAATTGAATTTGCCAAATCTTCGATCGCAATTCGACCTTTGTTCTGATACGCCAGAATTTCTACTTCGGTTAAATAAATATCCCAACATGAAACAACAGAACTCATATCTACGGCTATACTGAGATAGTAGTCATCTTGCGTTTGATACAGTTCCCAAAATTGCGCTTGTTGGTCAATGAGGTGCATTGTCTTCTATATATCCTTTTTTATTGTTTAGATTATGCTAAAACTAGTCAGTGATGAAATATAACTTTAGCATGAGAACAACGAAGAAGTTTAACCATGAGATTTGATGATCTAGATACACGATTACGTGTTTATGAAACAGCTTATGATTTCTGTGTACCACCAGAACAATATATCGTTGTGCGTTTGGATGGACGTGGCTTTACCAAACTCACCAAAGATATTTGGAAATTTGAAGCGCCCTTTGACCTTCGTTTTAGGGACTTGATGGTCGAAACAACAGCTCACTTAATGCAATGTGGTTTTAATATTATTTATGGCTATACACAAAGCGATGAAATCTCCTTACTGTTTCATTTAAAAGATGACAGCTTTAATCGTAAAACACGAAAAATTATTTCTATTTTAGCCGCAGAAGCCAGTGCAAAATTCAGTGTATTACATGGTGAGATGGCAACTTTTGATGCTCGAATTTGTATACTGCCCAATGCAAAAACTGTTGAAGATTATTTTCGTTGGCGTCATGAAGATGCTCATCGCAACGCACTCAATGCACATTGCTATTGGATGTTGCGCAAGGAAGGAGAAAATGTAAAAAATGCAACCGACCAAGTAAAAGGATTATCTCGCCAAGAGAAGCATGATTTACTCTTTAGCCGTGACATTAACTTCAATGAATTGCCATCATGGCAAAAGCGTGGCACAGGTTTATATTGGACAGAAATTGAAAAAAGTGGTTTTAATCCGAAAACTAAACAGTCGACAGTATCAACTCGTCGACACATTTTTAAAGACTATGAATTACCTTTGGGAGAGGATTATAGTCAATTTATACAAACACAATTTTTATTGGACACTCCCCAAGGATAAGTTTCTAGCATGATGAGTTGTTATAAATTTGAATCATCCATACATTAATTGCATAAAAAAACCACCCTCGCGGGTGGTTTTTCAATCTCAAACTGCGTCTTATAGCGCGCGGTTTTTGATTTTGCGGATGGTTTCCAACTGAGCAGCAGTTTCTGCAAGAGCAGCCAAAGCAGCAGCAGAGTCCAAATCGCTTTTTTGATTTGCAAGCAATTGTTCAGCATTTTTACGTGCTTCAAGAATTGCAGCTTCATCTAAGTTGTCAGCACGAACTGCAGTATCTGCAAGCACAGTAACAACATGCGGTTGAACTTCTAGAACACCACCAGATACATAGATTAACTCTTCTGTACCGTTTTCAAGCAGAACGCGAATTGCGCCCGGCTTGAGCAAAGTGACTAACGGAGCGTGACCAGGCATGATACCCAATTCACCGCCAGCACCTTTTGCGATAAGCATTGTCACAGTGCCTGAGTACAAAGACTCTTTAACACTTACAACATCACATTGCATAGTCGACATGTGAATCTCCTAAATTAGAGTTGCTAATTAAAGCTTCTCGGCTTTAGCGATCACTTCGTCAATACCACCAACCATATAGAACGCTTGTTCTGGGATGTGATCGTATTCACCAGCTAGAAGACCTTTAAAGCCACGAATTGTTTCTTTAAGTGGTACAAGTTTACCAGGAGCACCAGTAAACACTTCAGCTACGTGGAACGGTTGAGAGAAGAAACGTTGGATTTTACGCGCACGGTAAACAATCAACTTATCTTCTTCTGCTAACTCGTCCATACCCAAGATTGCGATGATGTCTTTAAGCTCTTTATAACGTTGCAATACGTTCTGTACAGAACGTGCAATTTCATAATGCTCAGCACCAACAACAAGTGGATCTAACTGACGTGAAGTAGAGTCAAGTGGATCGATCGCTGGGTAAATACCAGAAGATGCGATGTCACGGCTCAATACTACAGTTGCATCTAAGTGAGCAAATGTAGTTGCAGGCGATGGATCTGTTAAGTCATCGGCAGGTACATATACCGCTTGGATAGATGTAATCGAACCAGACTTAGTCGATGTAATACGTTCTTGAAGAACACCCATCTCTTCTGCAAGCGTTGGTTGGTAACCTACTGCAGATGGCATACGACCTAAAAGAGCAGATACTTCAGTACCAGCCAATGTGTAACGGTAAATGTTGTCAACGAACAACAATACGTCACGGCCTTTACCGTTTTCATCTTTCTCATCACGGAAGTATTCAGCCATGGTCAAACCAGTTAACGCTACGCGTAAACGGTTACCCGGTGGCTCATTCATCTGACCGTAGACCATTGCTACTTTGTCAAGAACGTTAGAATCTTTCATCTCGTGGTAGAAGTCATTACCTTCACGAGTACGCTCACCAACACCAGCAAACACAGATAAACCTGAGTGAGCTTTCGCGATGTTGTTGATCAATTCCATCATGTTTACAGTTTTACCAACACCGGCACCACCGAATAAACCAACTTTACCACCTTTAGCAAACGGGCAAAGTAAGTCAATGACTTTAATACCAGTTTCTAAAAGGTCAGTAGAAGCAGCTTGTTCAGCATAAGAAGGTGCTTGACGGTGAATCGGCAAACGCGCTTCAGTCGCAACTGGACCAGCTTCGTCGATTGGGCGACCAAGAACGTCCATGATACGACCTAAACATGCAGTACCTACAGGTACAGAAATAGGTGCACCAGTATTAGATACGTTTAGACCACGTTTAAGACCTTCTGTAGATCCCATTGCGATGGTACGAACTACACCATCACCAAGTTGTTGCTGAACTTCTAAAGTAGTTTCAGTACCGTCAACTTGGAGAGCGTCATAGATCTTAGGAACGCTATTGCGTTCAAACTCGACGTCGATAACCGCGCCGATGATCTGAATGATACGACCGCTACTCATTGCTGTCTCCTCAATTCAAAATAATGTTAAACGGCAGCGGCACCACCAACGATCTCAGAAATTTCCTGAGTAATCGCGGCTTGACGCAGCTTGTTATAAATGAGTTGTAGGCTCTTGATAAGATCACCTGCGTTGTCAGTTGCAGCTTTCATTGCAACCATACGAGCAGACTGCTCACATGCGATGTTTTCAATCACACCTTGATAAACCATAGACTCAATGTAACGAACCAATAAACCATTTAAAAGCTCTTCAGCTTCTGGTTCATATAGATAATCCCAACCATATTGACGGTTAAGATCCTCGTCCGTATCAGCCGCAGCTAATGGAACAAGTTGTTCGATTTTTTGGTTTTGAGTCATGGCATTGACAAAGCCGTTTGACACAAGATAAATACGATCTAACTCGCCTTTATCAAATGCATCTAACATCACCTGTACAGAACCAGTTAACTGTTCAAGACTTGGAGCATCACCTACTTGCGTAGTTGCGCCAAGTACTTTACCGCCGTAGTTTTTAAAAAACGAAACCGCTTTTTGACCAATTAAAGCAAATTGAACTTCAATTGACTGCTCTTGTTGCTGTTGTACGTGTTTTACCACTTTTTTGAACAAGTTAATGTTCAAACCACCAGCAAGACCACGATCTGAAGAAACAATGATATAGCCAACGCGTTTTACAGGGCGTTCAACCATATAGCGATGTTTGTATTCAGGATTCGCTTGGACCAAATGAGCAATTACACGGTGCATATTTTCGGCATACGGACGGCCCTGAGCCATGCGCTCTTGCGCACGACGCATCTTAGAAGCTGCTACCATTTGCATCGCGCGAGTAATCTTTTGCGTGCTCTTGATACTAGCTACTTTGGCGCGAATTTCTTTTAAATTTGCCATACGCTTAACCTAGTATTCGAAAGCCCTTTCGAGCTTCCGAAGGTTGATCCGTGAACCAAACCATAACTAACAACAACATACATTGAAATTAGTAAGTTTGAGTCGCTTTAAAGCTTTCAATACCTGCTTTGATTGCAGCTTCGATGTCTTTGTCGTAGTTACCAGTTTCATCGATGTTTTGCATTAACGCAGCATGTTCTGAACGGAAGTAAGAAATTAACGCAGTATCAAAGTCTACGATTTTCTTCACTTCAACGTCAGCCATATAGCCTTCGTTAGATGCATAAATTGAAACAGCTTGGTCAGCAATTGAATATGGAGCATATTGTTTTTGCTTCATTAATTCAGTTACACGTTGACCATGTTCAAGTTGCTTACGAGTTGCTTCATCAAGGTCAGAAGCGAACTGAGCAAATGCTGCCAATTCACGGTATTGCGCCAAAGCAGTACGGATACCACCAGACAATTTTTTGATGATCTTCGTTTGAGCAGAACCACCAACACGCGATACAGAGATACCCGCGTTCACAGCAGGACGAATACCTGCGTTGAATAATGATGTTTCTAAGAAGATCTGACCATCAGTAATCGAAATTACGTTTGTCGGTACGAATGCAGATACGTCACCCGCTTGAGTTTCAATAATTGGCAATGCAGTTAATGAACCAGTTTGGCCTTTAACTTCACCATTAGTGAATTTCTCAACATAGTCAGCAGATACACGAGAAGCACGTTCAAGTAGACGTGAATGAAGATAGAACACGTCACCTGGGTAAGCTTCACGACCTGGTGGACGACGAAGAAGCAATGAAATTTGACGGTAAGCAACAGCTTGTTTAGACAAGTCATCATAAATGATAAGTGCGTCTTCACCGCGGTCACGGAAGTACTCGCCCATTGTACAACCAGCATATGGAGCAAGATACTGCATTGCTGCAGGATCAGCTGCAGCAGCTGCTACAACAGTTGTGTACGCCATAGCGCCAGTTTCTTCAAGCTTACGTACTACGTTTGCAATTGTTGATTGTTTTTGACCAATCGCAACGTATACACACTTAATGCCTGATTGTTTTTGAGCAATGATCGCATCGATCGCCATTGCTGTTTTACCAGTTTGACGGTCACCGATGATCAACTCACGCTGACCACGACCAACAGGGATCATTGTATCTACTGATTTATAACCAGTTTGTACAGGTTGATCCACTGATTGACGCCAAATTACACCTGGTGCTACTTTTTCAACAGCATCAGTAAGTTTTGCATCAATAGGGCCTTTACCATCAATCGGGTTACCCAAAGCATCTACTACACGGCCTAAAAGTTCTGGACCAACCGGAACTTCTAATACACGACCTGTGCAACGAGCTTTTTGACCTTCTTGAAGGCTTAAGTAGTTACCTAAGACAACGGCACCCACTGAATCCTGTTCTAGGTTCAGTGCCATACCAAATAAGCCGCCGTCGAATTCGATCATTTCACCGTACATTGCATCAGCAAGGCCGTGAATACGCACAATACCGTCGGAAACCATAACAATGGTCCCTTCGTTCTTAGCGGTCGCGCTGGTGTCCAGATCGCCGATACGCTGTTTAATGAGCGCACTGATCTCGGATGGATTCAGTTGTTGCATTGCGCTATACCTCAATCTTTTTAAAGTTCAGTCTTCTTTAGACGTAGTTATTTTTAACAATTACGCTAGAAGACGAGTCCGCATTTTTTCAAGCTTGCTAAGCGCAGAATCATCTATCACTTGGTCGCCTGCACGAATAACAACACCAGCAATCAATGCTGGATTTACTTCAACTGTAACTTTCACAGCGCTGTTCAAGCGTTTTTCTAACGCATGAGCCAACTTCTGTTCTTGTACTGAATCCAATGGAAAAGCGGATTCAATCACAACATCTACAGTGTTGTTATTTTGCGATTTGAGTTGCTCAAATTCTGTGTCAATTTCAGGTAACAATGCTAAACGGCCATTGTCTGCAAGAAGTGTCAAAAAGTTTGACACAGCCGCAGTTTGTTCATTACCTAAAACTTTCGCAAAAAGATCAACCTGCTCTGCAGGTGTCAACTCAGGGCGATTTAAATAAGCGGAGAATGCTTCATCTTGCACCGCAGCACTGAGCAGTTGTAATGCATTTGACCAAGCGTCAGTTGCATTTTGCTCAGATGCATAAGCAAATGCTGCTTTAGCGTATGGGCGTGCCAACGTCAAGAATTCAGCCATATTCGCCTCTCTTAAAGTTTAGCAGCCAGCTGATTCAGCATGGCATTATGAGCTTCTGCGTCAACTTGTTGGTTCAGAATTTTCTCTGCACCAGCAACTGCAAGAGCAGCAACTTGTTGACGTAATTCTTCACGAGCAGAATTGATGTCTTGGTCAACAGCATCTTTCGCTTGTTGACGAATACGCTCACCTTCAGCAGATGCTTGAGTACGCGCTTCTTCGACCAATTGTGCCGCACGACGGTTCGCTTGTTCGATCAATTGAGCCGCTTGTGCTTTCGCCGCATCAATTTCTTGCTTAACTTGTGCTTGTGCATCAGCAAGATCAGCTTTCGCTTTCTCTGCAGCATTTAAGCCATCAGCGATTTT
Organism: Acinetobacter legionensis; assembly: GCF_048552295.1. NCBI lineage: Bacteria > Pseudomonadati > Pseudomonadota > Gammaproteobacteria > Moraxellales > Moraxellaceae > Acinetobacter > Acinetobacter legionensis. Next base: position 23,087 of record NZ_JBIMCW010000032.1, on the reverse strand, counting down.
ACGCTGACGCTCACTAATCGCATTGATTAGTGGTGGCCATACAAACTTCATGCAGAATGCGACAAATATCGCAAATGCAATCGCTTGGCCAAACAATGTGAGGTTGATATTCATTGCAAATTCCTCAAATAGTGAATTTCGGAATTAAGCTGATTAACCTACAAATGGATTAGCGAAGATGAAGAACAAGCCAATACCAACACCGATCATAGGCACAGCATCAAGAAGACCTGCGATTAAGAACATACGAGTTTGAAGTTGTGGAGCCAATTCTGGTTGACGAGCAACAGCTTCAAGGAAACGGCCGCCTAAAAGACCAAAACCAATCGCAGTACCTAAAGCACCAAAAGCGATCAAGATAGCAGATGCAATTGCAACTAGACCTAAAGTGAGTTCCATGATAATTCCTCAGAGGTTAGGTTTATACCAAATTAAAGTAAAAAAATTATACCTAACCACCGGATGACAGTTAGGCAATACCATTAATGTTTTTCGCTTGCCATGCTCAAGTATACGATTGTTAGCATCATGAAAATGAAGGCTTGCAATGTAATAACAAGAATGTGGAAGATAGCCCAAGGCACAGACAACGCCCACTGGATCCAGAAAGGTAACAACGCGATAAGAATGAAGATTAACTCACCCGCATACATGTTACCGAATAATCGGAGTGCCAATGAAATTGGACGTGCAAGGAATGTTACTAATTCTAGAATTAAGTTCACTGGAATCAATAACGCTTTTGCAACTGGGTTACTTGGATTAAATGGGTTAAGTGCCAATTCACCAACGAAACCGCCGATGCCTTTTTCACGAATACTATAGAACAAGATCAACGCAAATACAGACAAAGACATACCAAGGGTAATGTTAGGGTCTGTAGATGGAACAACCTTGAAGTAAACGTGGTGAGGGTCCATACCAAATACGTTTGCACCAATCAATTGAGCTGTATACGGAATCCAGTCAACAGGAATTAAGTCCATCGCATTCATGAGGAAAATCCACACGAAAATGGTCAAGGCTAAAGGCGCAATTAAACGTGATTTACCATGAAACGTATCACGAACACTTGAGTCAACAAACTCGATAATCATTTCGATTGCAGACTGGAACTTGGTAGGAACACCAGAGTTTGCAGCTTTCGCTACGCACCAGAATATCAAACAGAAAATCACACCAAGGCCAATTGACCAACCCATTGAATCCAAGTGGATAGCAGTGAACCCCATCTGTTGAGCTTCTGCACCACTTTCAGCCAATTTCCAAGTACCATCTGGCATTTTGCCATAGGTCATATTGGTCAAGTGATGCTTGATATACTCGGTCGAAGTCAGGGCATGTTCTTCAGCAGCCATAAATCACACCTGGTCAATGTCAAATAATAAATAGAGTTAACGAATATCGCGTGCTGCATGATATCTCGTTAATCCCCAAAAAAATTTTCAATTTCTGCTGCGCTTATACTCGTTTTTGTTGTCGTGCTACCCAAAAAGGTGCAATCCACGACATCGCTTGAACGAGAATAAAACCACAAAACAATGCCACCGGAGATAACGGTTTGACATTGCATAAAATTAAAATGAAACCAACGATCACAATTGCAAATTTGCCCATTAAGCCTCTATACATGTTCGAAAGAACCTGTTTTGAAGCACGTGCCCCTGCTGCTCGAAACGACTGCCAAGAAAAATAACAACTGGCAAGCCAACATATCAGTGCACCTAACGCTGCACTCAGAGCCGCAGTCGAGTCTTTCAAGACCCACGCTACCAAGGCTGAAACAGGAATCATAAACGCTTGCAAATAGACCAAAGCTTTTGCTAATCGTCGGTCAATCAAGCGACTAGTTTGGCTCATTTTTTATCCACTCACAGCATAAATGCTTGACAAGTTTAGCTGATGATCGTTTTTAATCGCAGGCATTATAGAGTTACACCCCTGAACATGCAATCTTTTCCCGACCTTAGTCGTGTTTTTTTCGATATACAGGTTGCTTTGCATATGAACAATTGTTGATTAATTTTTGCATCATTTCCGTGCATTAAGTACGCAAGCTTGTGTTTGTTGAGCCAAAGTCTGCCATGCAACCACAAAATCTTGTTGTTTAGCCAAAGTTTCGTCTACCGCTTGAAATGAAATTTCACCCAATTTTCGGTACTGACTTGGACTTGCGCTGCCTTCTGCCAGCAAGCACATTTTTTTGTAAGGTCTCGTGTCATTTAAAAACTTGATTTGAGTCACAGTCGGCGCAACATGCGGATCATCTGTCATCGCACCTGCAAATTTTAAGTTTAATGAACGTTCTAAATATTGGTAAGCATCATGATAAGCCCAGTATGGACGTGCGCTACCAGCACTGATACTTTTCTGTGAAACACGCAGCATTTCACTGGCAAACTTCTTCGCATTATTCCAATATGCTGCTTTATTTTCTGGATGTTGTTGTGAACGCAAGGCTGCAATAAAGAAACCAATACGCACAGCATTATTTGGATCTAACCACACATGTGTATCAATCGTATCTTTCAGTGCAACACCTTTTGGACTTCTTAAAGGAAGTGCTTGGATAATACCTGAATTGAGTATTGAAATCGCTTTTGCATTCTCGCCTAAAACCTTTTCCAAAGGCGCTTCATGTTCTTTTCCCAGCCAAATCACCAATGAAGCATCCATAATCGTTTTGCGATTATCTGGTGTAAGTTGAACATCATGCCCCGTTTGATTTCCCAAAAGCAAAACAGGCTCTTCTACGCCTTCTGTTATTTCTTTTGCAATCAAATAAATAGGATGAGTTGACACCACTAAAGGCGCTTGAGCCCAAGTGACACTAATAAATAATGCACATAAGCAAAAGGCGATAATGCGATTCATGGGAGTGTATTACCAAAAAAAATTTATGTTATAGTATAACAGAAGTTAAAAAATACCTACGCCATTCGTAAGTTGATAGAGCTTCATGTTAATATTTGCGATTCTCTTCCATTCAAATAACAAGTTTTGAGGTCTGATATGAGCTTATGTTCACACGAGCAGCATGATACTTTGCATGGTGTACACGATCATCTCAATGTAGAAGCTCGTTTATCAGAAGCAGAAAGCCTTTGTGCAACCTCAGGTGCCCGTCTTACCCCTTTGCGTAAAGAAGTACTTGAATTAATTTTGAATGCCTCAGGTCCTGTAGGTGCTTATGATCTTTTAGCCAAGATGAAAGGTGCTGCAGAACGTCCAGCTGCACCGCCTACCGTGTATAGAACCTTAGATTTTCTCTTAGAAAAAGGTTTTATTCATCGTTTAACCTCTATTAATGCTTATATCCCTTGTTGTCACCCACGTGAAGGGCATCAAGCCGCATTTTTAATTTGCACTGAATGTCATACAGTGAAAGAAGCTTCAGCAAAAGGTTTGATTCAAGAATTAAACCACTTAGCAGCGTCAGATCACTTCAATGCACATCACAGTATTATTGAGATTTCAGGAATATGTCAGCAGTGCTCGAACAAAGCGTAAACTCCCCTCTCGTTCAACTGCAACAAATTAATGTCCGAATTGATGATCGTGACATTCTAAAAAATATAGATTTTTCATTACAAGAAAAAGAAATTGTCACGCTTATTGGTCCCAATGGCGCAGGCAAATCAACCCTGATCAAAGTATTATTGGGTATTTTAAAACCCAATGCGGGCAAAATTATCAGCTCAAAAAAAATTAAACTGGCATATGTACCACAAAAATTTAATCCCTCTCATAGTCTGCCTTTAAGAGTTAAAGATCTGCTTGATCTTGAGAAATGTGATAAGACCATTAAAGCTGAAATCATTCGAGATACTGGTATTGCCAAATTAGAGTACGCCAAAGTACAACAACTTTCAGGTGGTGAACGTCAGCGGGTTTTATTGGCGCGTGCTTTATTACGCCAACCCGATATTTTGGTTTTAGATGAACCTATGCAAGGTTTAGATATCCAATCTGAAGCTGAACTGTATGAATATGTGCGTAGCCTGCCACAACGTTATGGTTGCGCCATTTTAATTGTGTCTCATGATTTACAATGGGTCATGCAAGGCACTCAACGAGTTGTCTGTTTAAATAAGCACATTTGCTGTAGTGGTTTACCTGACAGTATTCAGCAGCATCCAGAGTATCAAGCTTTGTTTGGTGATACTTTTGGAAAATACCACGCTTTTTACCAACACCATCATGACCATTGTGCACATGGTGACTCCGCCAAAACTTGTGAACATGGCCCACATCCACACATTCACCCAGAACCGGAAGCTTAAACCATGATGGAATGGTTAGAATTACTGTTACCTGCATGGATTATGGGAACACTTTTAGTGTTTCTAACAGCTCCGCTAGGTTGTTTGATGCTATGGCGCAGAATGTCGTTCTTTGCTGACACGATGGCACATGGTACCTTGCTGGGTGTCGCTTTAGCTGCTGTTTTGAGTTTACCGCTTTGGGTCGGTGTTACCTTTACTGCGATCCTCTTGGTGGCGGTACTTTGGGTTCTACATGACCCGCGTTTACCCAACGACGCCTTACTTGCATTATGTGCTGCGACCTTACTTTGTTCTGGTCTATTGTTAATTCAACATTTACCCGCATTACGTCCTGAATTATTAAGTTATTTATTTGGTGATTTATTAACAATTGAGTGGTCAGACCTACCTATTTTTGCAACTGTGATTATTGTTGCTTTAGCTGTTCTCTACCGTTACTGGCAAGCACAAATTCAAATTGCGATTGATCCTGATATTGCAGTAAGTGAAGGCGTAAACGCCAAATGGCAACGCTTAATTTTTATGTTGTTATTGGCTTTATTCACCGTACTCGCTTTACGTGCCGTCGGTTCGTTATTGATGGGTGCGTTATTGGTCATCCCCGCACTGGCTTCACGTCTTATTTCTCACTCACCGAAACAAATGGTGATGGGGGCGTTTGTGATTGCTCAAATTGGTGTGACTGTGGGGTTATGGTCAAGTGCAGCCCTGAACATCTCTACAGGGCTAAGCATCGTATTAACCATGTCTTTGCTGTTTGCTGTGATTTTCTGTGTAATGAAAGTAAAAAAGATGGCTTGATGGATCAATTCCATCTTTAGCCTCAATCAATATTTAAACCATGCTTTTTAACGAAACATATAATCCATATACAGCAATGACCATCAAAATTAATCCGCAAAGCCCTAATATTTTTGGATAAATTTGACTTTTAGAAAGCTTATTAAACGACAGATAGACCAAAGATAACGTGAGAAAATCTAAAATAATCCATGTCACGACTAAGATAACTAGACTGGTATTTATATCAGCATGAATATGAATAAACTGCGGAAAAAATGATGAAAAGAAAATGATATCTTTAGGATTTGAGATACCCACTAAAAAACCTTTGCTGAGACCACCATCCACAGGCGACAACATCGTATTGAGTTGATGCTCCTGTTGGGATAACACTTCTTTTAGAATTCCATAACCTAGATAGGCAATATAAAGACATCCTAAAACTTTAATGATCAAGAAAAGGGTTTCATTGACACTAAACATGCCTTTTAAAATTAAAATAGAGGCTGTGATAAGTACCAAAGAAGCCAAATTTGTCCCAATAATGGTCAGTAAAGACTGTCGATAGCCGCCTTTTAAACCTGCACTTGCAACCAAGATCATGACTGGACCAGGCGTTGCAATCATGATAATCACACTAATGGCATACAAATAAAATTCTAAATAATTCAAAGCATCCTCGAAACAATGGCTTATTTATATGGTCAAATCTCTAACATATAACTCAGTTAATCGCCTATGTTTTTATTGGTGCACCAGGCTTAATAAGCCAGCGGCACAACTAAACAATACGGCAAAAGTACGGTTCATATATTTTTGTTGTTTTGGTGATTTTAATAGTCTTAACACTTTGGCTGCCAATCCCGTATAACCAGCCATGACAATCAAATCAATGGTAATCATGGTCACCGCCATAATCACATACTGAATCCATTGTGGTTTAGACAAGTCTAGAAATTGTGGTAAAACGGCAAGTAAAAAGACGATAGCTTTTGGATTACTGATATTGACAATAAAGCCATATAAAATCAGCTTGGGAATAGATTTTGTCGGTTGCTCAGTTGGGATATCTATCGACTGTGTTTTCGTCGTCCATTGTATGTAGGCTAAATACAGTAAATATAAAACCCCAAACCATTTCACCACGAAAAAAGCCAGCGGTGTGGTTGCAAACAATACCCCAACACCTGCTGCGACAATCGCAATTTGAACCAACAATGCCAGTTGTAAACCGATTGCATTCCAATAACCACGGCGAAAACCATAATTTAGACCGCTCGACATAGACGCGATCGCACCCGCACCAGGTGAAATACTGATCACCCAGCACGCCAACATATAGGCAAACCAGACTTGATACGACATAACAAAAGGATAGAAAACTTTTAACACGCTATTATAGCGGTTTTAAAACGATACATTTCGATTAATTTAATTGGTAAAAAGTATAAGACTTTACTATTCAGCTGTTGCTTGATCATGCACAATAAGAGGATTGATAAATAAAAATTGAGGAGCCATCACCATATGACAGCCCAATCTGTAATTCTACCTTTACCTTCTAATCATGCTCGTTTCATTGTTTTAAATTTAAAAAATCTGTCTATTGATGGTTTAAAAGAACAACTCAATGCGTTGTTAAGTACACGTGATCGCCTAATCACTCAACATCCTGAAGCCGAAATCAAGACCTCAATCGCTTTTGGTCCTGAACTTTGGGCAAAACTTTATCACACAACTCCTGAAGGGTTTAAGCAGTTAGAACCAATTCAAGGCGCATTTGAGATGCCTGTGGTTCCTGCTGATGTTCTGATTCATATTGCGTCTGCACGTACAGATATTTGCTTTGCGCTTAGCCAATCCTTTTTTGATGGCATCCAAAATCAAGTTGAGGTTCTAGATGAACGGGTGTGCTTCCGTTATCTTGATGGTCGTGACCTGACTGGTTTTATTGATGGTACTGAAAATCCTCAATTCCCTGATGATCGTGCGGAGACTGCGTTATTAGGTGAAGATTCAGGTATTTTTGAAGATGGATCTTTTATTTTTGCACAACGTTATGTACATGAACTTGAAAAGTGGAAACGTTTAAAAGTTGATGCACAGGAAAATGTGATTGGTCGTTCTAAATTAGAAAGTATTGAGATGGACGATGAACACAAACCTGAAAATGCCCATATTGCTCGTGTTGTCATTGAAGATAATGAAGGTGAAGAATTAGAAATCCTACGCCACTCTCTTCCTTATGGCGATGGTCAAGGCGAGCAAGGTCTATTTTTTATTGCCTATACCAAAGACTTAACCCGTATTGATCGTATGCTAGTCAATATGTTTGGTACTCAAGGCGATGGGATTCATGACCGCTTGTTGCACTTTGTAACACCTATGGATGGTGCTTATTTCTTTGCACCGAATGAAGAAGTGTTGGAAGAGATTTTGGAAGATTGATTGAAATCCATTAAATAAGCAGCTTTATAAAGCTGCTTATTAGTTTCAAAGGTTAGGTATCAAATCTCATTGGCATGATTAGCCTTACTTTCATACTATGATTTTGTACTCATGGCAATACCATCGATGCACGATGCTTATTTCTTTATGGCAAATGAAGATATTTTGGAAGACTAAAATAAAAAAACTGACTTCCGTCAGCTTTTCTATTAATGATCTCAAAAATAACTAGAGCTCATTTACGTTAAAATAAAATTTAGCATTTACTTTAAACTAATTAAAAGATGAATCACTGCTTAAAATAGTGCCACTATTACCAATTTTAAAAAATGTTATTTTAACTTTATCTTTCTCAAAACTTTTGACTTTAATATTAAACTTACTATCTATTTCAAAAAAAACTCCTGTACCAAGAAGTTTTGAATGACCAACACCATTTTCGAATACATTTATGAAATAAGTGCTTATTTCGGATGATTCATCATGTTGGGTGATAAATACAATTTTATTATTAAAATTAGGTAACCGTATGATTGAACTATTATTTATTATCTTACCACCATGATTTTCAATATAATTAAAAAGAGAACTTGATATTTTAGAAGCATCAAGGATACTACTTTTATTTATAGTATTACCAGAATTTAAAGGAAGTATAGATGGCTTAAGTTTCGACAAGCTTTCGCTCAGAATATCGGGGGTGTTCTTTATAGCATTATTTTTATAGTCTTCAAATCCGACCCCATTAAAAAAATAGCAATATTTACCATCATCAACCAAATCCCGATAAGCATATTTATATCCATTAATGCAAATTTTACTATCATTTAAACCATAAAAAATTTCCCTTTTTTTCATAATCTTATTATTTTTTTTAACATCAAAATATTGACCATATAATGGAAATACATTTTTTGTTTTAGGATCAAGAACCACCAAAGTTCCATCTGATTGCACATCCAACAATATCTTACTCTTATCAAAATTAGGTTTACTACTAAACCCATTCATATATTTTTTTTTGTAACTCTCTGAACAAAAATCAATTTCACCATAATCAAATTTACATTGATTATTACCATTAATTAACACATTAATTTTACTATCTTTTGCATAACAACCACTAAAAACCAATGTTAAGCTTAATATTAAAGTTTTGGATAGCATTCAAAAATCCTTAGTTATAAATTGCTTTATCAGTTGACATAATTAAATCAAAAGCTTGTTCACTATTTTTACCACTAGCAATTAATTTTACATAATCTGAATTCATTTGTTTAAGTGCACTAATTACACTTTCTGATGAGGTGTGAGCCTTGTTCCCACCAACTCCAGCCCAATAAGATGAGCCTTTTGACAACGGGATCACTACTTTTTTTGCAGTTCTAGTTGTCGCATATGGTATACCAACTGACGCCCAAATTTTGGCTATATGCATACAGGCCTCAGTAATTGTTTTATTATCACCGTGAATAATTGCTCTGTAAATTATTGTTGGTTTTACAAAATGTTCTTTAAACATTCTTTCTTGTAATTCATTTGTTATATTTTCATTCCCAGTAAATTTCATTGATTTCTTTATTCCTGAAAGTGTATCAGGAATAATTTGATATTTCCCCATAGCAAATCTTTTATTGATATTATTTCCACTCAGTTCCCCCAAATCGACCCATTCATCGATAGTTCTTTTTGCAATATCTTCTCGACCACTAGTCCATTTATACTTACCCACAGTGCCTCTGTTAAAAATATTATAATCCCCCCCACTTTCATGTGAAGCAATAACCTTTCCAATTATCCCACCTATACTTGCACCAGATTTTAATTGTTGAGGTGGTGCAACTACTTTTGAAAAAACCCCAGCACAAGAAAGTATTTTTTCATTTGATTTTTGAGCTAATGCAAATACCCCCCCCTTATCAATTTCTGCAATTGAATTTGCAAATAGATCATCATTAAAATATTTTTTACTAAAATAAGTAATATCAAAATGAACCCATGTATTTGCTAAGTCCACCAATTTTCCTGTTTTCCTACTTACTGCTTTATCTGGTTCTAAATAGATTTTATTATCAACCCTTTGAGTAGATGCACCCATATATTTTCCCAAAATACTACTTCGAATATGATTCATATCTGCAGTAGATTTAGTACGAGTACTATTTTTATTAAAATGCAAATCTAAAGCTAACCCCATATGATTAATTGTTGCTCTATTATGTTGTTGATTGTTTATTGTACACCTATACCCAGATCCTATCTTCTGAAAAGTAAATTTTTCATTTTTGTGAACTTTTTCTAAATAAAAAATGACGGCTCGCAAAATATTTAAAACAGACCTATGAATACCTGGATGCTCACCATTTGCTTTTTTTCCATTTCCAAACCCTTTACATTTTCCACAATCACATTTCATTTGTGAAAAATATTTTTTTATATCATATTCTTCTGAAAACTTATCCAGAGCGGCTAATAGCCCTCCACAAATCTTACCTGTGGGTTGAACTCCCATATAATCCTGCTGAAACTGTCGGATGCTTTTTGCAGTTAACTCACTAAATTCATCTGTAGGTAATGCTCCACCAAAACCAGCTAGACGAATATTTACTTCACGGATTAATTCACTATTACCCTTATCAATGCATTGTGGGCTTGTTTTACATAAATTCGATGCATTTGATTTAGGCGTTCCACCATCTTGACTACGGTCATCAACAGTTAAAATTTTTGTAACTGACCCCATAGCACCATTAAATGTTTTTTTACCTTCTTCATATAGGTCATTGGCTTGCTCCAATGCTTTATTACCTAAATCCCCAAGAGTTCCTAAAATTCCGGTATTCGCTTTAGGCTGTTGTGTCGTTTTAGATGGGTTCTTTGAAGTTTGAGGAGGTACTTTGGTTTTTGTTTGAGTAGTTGGTGTCTTTGGCTTTTGTTTAGGTTTATCCTGATGAGAATTACTCCCTGTTGCAGGGATATCAACTGGCAATTTAAGAACTTGTCCAGCAAAAATTTTATCAGGATCATCTATTTTATTTAAACGTTCCAAAGCTCGGACTGTTGTATGATTTTGGGATGCAATAGAACCTAGTGTTTCATTTTTTTTAACTATGTGGGTTTTTCTTTTATATTGACCATTATTTCCCTGTGTAGTGAATGTATTTAAATCTAATAAAACTTTGGGGCTTATGATTTTAACCAGCATTCGATCCTTTGACATTACAAAGGATTGAACTTTACCCATTTTTCCTGTGAACATATTTTTAATGTACACATCTATAATAGTCCCCTTATCTCGGCTGATTTCAACAATACAACCAGCAGAATTTGTTGGACCAGCGGCAATGATTTCTCCACTTCTTTGATTTTTTACTTGGTATTCTAATTTAGAAATAGGATTTCCAAACAAATCAACAATTTTAATTGTAATCAATGATTTTTTAGTGTTTGTCATAGCTTAAACCTTATACTCTTCATTATTATCATTATCTAAACTTGTATTTTCTTGATTAGAATCATCAAGAAAATCTTCTTCATCAAAACCTTCTATAGATAACCCCCACCCATCATCTGTGCCAACAAGTACTTGTACTTTTGAAGGATCCTTTGTACTTATTTTGGCTGTACGCCCATGCTCATCAACTTGCCCAGACACATAAGCATTTGTTTCTGGCATAAAAGCTTTATAACTTAATTGACTAAAATCACTTTCCCAAAACAAATCATAAACATCCAACTTATTGCTATACATCACCGTACTTGGAAGCTGAGGCACCTCATAAGACACCTTCTCACCACTGGTAAACAACTGTTGTCCCGACTTAACCTCAAACTTTCCACCAGTTTTAATAAAGACACCACTACCATTAACCACAAGCTGAGTCCCGCCTGCTTTTAAGTCAATTTCTTTAGAACTGGTCAGCTCAATCTTATCTTCAGTCGCGATCAGTTTAATCACTTTCTTCGCAATGATTTCAATCAAATCATCTTGCGCCTGCACCTTGATCGGACCCTTTGCAGCAAAAGCACTTAAACCTTTCTGCGCTGCAAACAAGCTGATCTTATCTTGTGCATGACCGACAATATTCTTCTGTGCACTCAAATTAATTGAGCCTTGCGCACTTTCAGCAATATCTTGTGAAGCTTGTAAGACAATGTCTTCTGGGGTTGTCAGAGCTATCCCATTGGGTGAAGCCAGTAACATCAATGCCTGACGAAAAATCTTACCTTGCTCTTGTTTGGCACTATCACCACTATTTTCTAAGTCTTTTGTATAACTTTCCATAAAGCCCTGTAAGGAGCCTAAAGCCTGCATCGGATTCACATCCAATTTGCTGCCTTTATTAAAAGTTCCACAAACACTAGTTAAATCAAAATCCTTAATTTCAACATTGGCAATTACCTTACCCACGTCTTTTAAAGCGCTTAATGGTTCTGAATCAAATTTGTCTTTTAAACTGGTTAATTTACCTTTTAAAACATCTGAACCATGTTCTTCAATATTTTCGATAAAACTCTTTAAGTTCTCAATCGACTCTTTGGAATCATTAAAAAAGTCTTTAAATTCATCTACAATATTCTTGGTATCTTTACCAAATTTCTGGATGTCCTCGATAAAATCACCACTGTTTTTCAGTGCTGAAATTGGATCACTCCCCACAGCATTTTTAAATAAACCCACGGTTGCCTGTAAAGCCTGATTTGCACCTTTTAGTTCTAAAGAGTTAATCAGTTTCGGTAAACGATTGACAACATTCAAGGCATCTGTTTGTTGTTTGACTGCTATTTCACTCAGCACTTTCATACTTTCTGCACCTTGATTTAACAAGGACTGCGCTTGTGCTGCTTCTAAGTGGTCTGCAATCGCATTTTCTTGGGCATACGTCGTGATAAGCATGCCTTTGCCTGCACGCATCGCACCATAAGCATCAGTTCTTAACTCAAAACCTTCACCACGCCCATTGCTGGTTTCCTTATCTTTCGGATGGCTTAAGTTCCCAAGGTTAAGTTGTGTTGCTGCATGACTACTTTGTAGCTGCGTGCTGATTTGGCCTGTTGTATCATCAAAGCGGAGTTGGTTAAAACCTGATCCACCCACTTCCGATGAGCGAATACCGCTTAATTTTTTGGTATCAGGCAACTGGCCTTTGATATCAAACATGGTTTGATGACGTTCTGCTTCATGTAAACGTCCCATCACAAATGGACGGTCGACATTGCCATCAAAGAAATCAATAACTACGATTTCACCAATTCGTGGGTGGAATCTTGTGCCATAACCTTCTCCGGCCCAAGAGGTCAATACATCAACCCAAGCTGAGTCTGTATCATTGTCATTCGAGCCTGCACCACCATCATGACTATTGTCATCGGTACGGGTGAAGAGGAAACGAACTTTGATTCGCCCCCATTGATCGACATAAATCGTTTCGCCTTGCGGTCCAACCACTTTGGCACGTTGTGGAAATGCAGAAGGTCTATGCGCTAAAGGGTTATACTCAGGAACGATCGGGATTCTACGACGCACCAAGGACAACTCATTGGCTTGACGCTGGTCTTTAATTAAATGATTCCAGTAATTTAAATTAAGCAGCTTGGATAACTGATCTTGTAACTCTTTAGGTAAGTTATTTTGATTGTAAAAAGTCTTACCTAAGATTAAGAACTCACGATCCGAACCATCATGTTGATCAATTTCAGGGTGTTCTCTTAATTCAAACCAATAGCCAACTTGCGCATCACGCACTGAACTGGTTGCAGTAAAATATTTGGACTGTAATTCTTGGTATTGTGTTAGTTGGGTATTTAATTTATCAACTTGAGCTGAACTGGAAACTGTGGTTTGGTCTTCGCCATTGAGATCACTGGTCCAAGCTGGGCTAATTGTCCAAGCCTGCTCTAAACTTAAAGTTTCATTGTCTTGTTGATCACTATGTTGGTGATTACTTAACTGGCTATCGCCCTGATCTTGTAAAAGGCTATCCGCTTGCCAACGTTGTACTTGTATTGCTGTTGATTGAATTGAACGCTGGGCGATGAGGCTGGTGATCGTGTCAAAGCGTTCTGTTGCATGACTGCGATGGAAACGAATACTTCGTCTAGGCATTGCCTCATATTGCGTATTGTCATCAATGAGACGTAATTTCTGTGCCTGAATCTGCGTTGCCGAAATAGGCACAATTCGTACAGATTCATCAACTAACCAGTTAATACCTTCACTGCGCCACAAGCGAGTTAAAAACTCATAATCCGTTTCATTGGCTTGCATTACAAAAGGACGGATATCGTATTGTTTTTTTAAACCACTACTGTCCAGACTGAGACTGGCAGAAAATAAGGCACTTTTCGCTTGCCACTCTTTAAATAAGATTTCCGATATTTCCAGAACACTTTTGTTCATAAAAACACGGCTATTACGACGCTTATGCCAAAGACTGGTTGCATCTTCAAGCGTTAATTTATAAACGCTTAACGCCCCATCACTCTGCCCTTGGCTTGCCCCTGTTACAATTCCAGTGGTTCGGTACAATTCACCAAAATCGGTGACTTGATCAACTGCAACCTGACACCCGATAAATTGTTTTAAAGCAATATGCGCATTGGTTGAAAGGCAGAGTAATTCTGCCTTTAAGCCTTGGTTGATCTGTTGTTGCCCCTGAATGCATTGCAAGAATACACTGCTGTTTAAGGCTTGATTTGAGAATTGAACGTGGATCGCTCGTGTTTGTAGTCCCAAGCCAAAACTTTCAAGTAAAGTATTAATATTTCTAAGCATTTTATTTTTAAATGTTAAATTTTGTATAATAGTATTATAACTAATGTTCAAAAAATATAAACAGACCTAAATTACTTTTTATAAAAAAACTACAAATAACTAAATAAATAACATGATTACTTAAGGTTATTTTAAGGTTAATAAAAAAGGGCGTATAGCCCTTTCTTTACAACATCCAAAAAACTCTAGAACGGAACACGTTTATAATCACGATATTCTGGTTTCCAGAAGTTCTGTTCAATACTTTCTAGCAATTGCTCATCACTGATCATCGGTGCCACACCATCTTGAATAGCGGCTTTGGCAACTTTAAACGCGATAATTTTAGAGACTTGCTGCAATTCATTTAAATCAGGCAATAAATCTGCGTGGATATCTTGCAACTTCGGTGAACAATCTGCCAAAGCTGAACTTGAAGCCATCAGCATATTGTCCGTAACACGGGTTGCTTGAACTGCTACCACACCCAAACCAATACCAGGGAAGATATAAGAGTTATTGCACTGTGAAATCTGATAGGTTTCACCATGATAATTCACAGGGGTAAATGGGCTACCTGTCGCAATCAATGCTTTACCATCTGTCCATTGAATAATATCAGCTGGCACGGCTTCAACTCGTGAAGTTGGGTTGGATAAAGGCAATACAATCGGATATTCACAGTTTTCAGCCATCGTTTTAATGATTTCTTCTGTAAATAAACCTGGTTGACCGGATACCCCAATCAATACGGTTGGTTTGGCATTTTTCACAACATCAAGCAGTGAAATGATTTCCTCAGCATTGCCCCAATGTGCAACATCTTCAGGTTTCTGCGCAAGCTTACGTTGGAAATCTAATAAGTTTGGCTGATTTTCAGTGATTAAACCAAAACGATCCACCATAAATACTTTGGCACGCGCTTCAGCATCCGTCAGGCCTTCAGCAACCATCTGTGCAATAATTTGTTCTGCAATACCACAACCTGCTGAACCAGCCCCTAAGAAGGTAATTTTCTGGTCTTTGAGCTGTTTACCTGCGGCTCTACTCGCAGCAATTAAAGTACCGACACAAACTGCCGCTGTTCCTTGAATATCGTCATTAAAACAACAAATCTTATCACGGTATTTTTCAAGTAAAGGCATGGCATTTTTTTGCGCAAAATCTTCGAATTGAATCAATGCTTTTGGCCAACGACGTTTAACCGCTGCAATCACTTCATCGACAAATTCATAGTATTCATCCCCACTGACACGAGGTTGCGACCATCCCATATAAATCGGGTCATTCAATAATTGTTGATTATTGGTTCCCACATCTATGGTAATCGGCAATGTATAGGCTGGACTAATACCACCACATGCGGTGTAAAGAGACAGTTTTCCAATTGGAATACCCATGCCGCCAATACCTTGGTCGCCTAAACCAAGAATACGCTCACCATCTGTGATTACAATCACTTTGACGTTTTTACGGTTTACGTTGTGAATGATTTCATCAATGTATTTACGGTCAGGATAGGAAAGAAATACTCCACGATGACGGCGATAAATATCGGAGAAACGCTGACATGCTTCACCCACTGTCGGTGTATAGATAATCGGCATCATCTCACTTAAGTGGTTTTCAATCAGGTGGTAAAACAGCGTTTCATTGGTGTCTTGAATATTTCGTAAATAAATATGCTTATTGATCGCTTCACTGAAAGAACAGAACTGTTGGTATGAACGTTGACTTTGTTCCTCAATACTTTCGATCACATGAGGAATTAAACCGTGTAAGTTAAATTGAGTTCGTTCTTCTTCTGTGAAGGCTGAACCTTTATTTAATAAAGGCAGCTCTAATAAGGCATTACCTGCATAATGAATATATAGAGGATATTTTTTCAGGGTTTCCGTTGGCATTTCCATTCTCATTGAAGCAGACTGCCTGCTTCTATCTTTTGCTAAGCTACAACTTTGGTCTGATATAAGCTTAAGCCTATTTTTGACTAAATGGGTATTTAGATACGTGATAATGATATTCAAAGTATTTTACAGAATGATAAATTATTCTCAGTTTTGCGGATCAAATTCTCTTTTTTAAGCAATTTAATATTTTTCCATAAAATAATGAGCCATGATCCCGCCATTAAAACTGCATATTTGTACGCAATTTTGACCAATCATTGATTTTTTTTCTGTTTAGATTTATTTTGTTTAAAATACGATGAAGCTAAACCAATAACAATGAACACAAAGATCTCTCTACTCCTTCTTAGCACAGTCATTGCATGTACTGGCTGCCAAACTGCAAAAAAAGTCTCTTCTGGTGTTTCTAAAACCACTGAAAAAGTCAAAAATATGGTGGGCTTAGGCGAAACCAAAGTTCCAGAAGTTGATCAACAAGGTGTGGTTGATGTCAGTAAAGCCACCCTTGAAAAACTAGAACAAATGAAGATCAATATGCCCACTGGACAATGGGTCTATATTGAAAATGATCTTCAAGGTATTTACACCTTACAGAACAAATCCAGTGATGGAAACGTCCTATATTTGCGTTTGAATTGTAAGATTCCTTCGCAGAAGTCTGGTTTTACGATTGAAGATAAAGATGGCAAAGAGCTGCTTAAAGCACATGATGCGCAAACCGGTCAAGTTCAATTCTTAATCGACAATAACAACTATGGCAATCCATTTGACTTAGTCAATGCGAAAAAAATGCCGACATTTAAAACAGCACTGAGCAAAGCCAAAGTGATTAAAATCTTTAACAATTCCAAACTTTATACCTTTACAAATGGCCATGCTGAATTGCTTAGCAAGCCTGTCACATGTAAAGAGTAGATCCATTATTTAGGCATATCCACAAATACGGCGGTTAAACGTCGTACTAAGGGTAAAACAATCAGAACCACAGGATATGCCACAGCCCATGATACCATCCATGCAGCAAGCCATTTGGCCCAAAATCCGTTAATCAAACCCACATTGATCAACATATTAATCAATGACACCATGCCACTCATTAAACAAGATAAGAACAACGGCATAATCCATGCTGCAAATTTTGCAGGGAGTTTTGGGATATTGCCAATAATTGTGGGAGGAGTATTTGACATATATCGCTCTAAATTTACCAACAGGACACATTTTATTCTTTTAATGGACCTGAAACAATTAATCCTTCCACATAACATCGGCCACATTTTGCCATTTGATTTGATTGGACAAATTTAAAGGCTGATCATAGAGCTCAGATATCACATTGATTGCATCATCGAGTGAAATAATTGAATTTAAAGGGAGCCAGGTGTCATCACCAACATCAAATAACGCTAAGTTCAGATCTTCATTGCAAGACAACCACGACTCACCTTGTTGGACAGTAGGGATATTTTTATCGTAACGCAAAATCAAGTGAGTCGTATCTACCCACCAAAACAATAAAATGATCTGACCTTGTTTTGGCATATCTAACGCAAGATAACCTGAATTTGAATATTCCAAGTCTGTGGCCTGAATCTTCGCAAACAACTGTATAACTTGTTCTTTTTCTATAATTTCATGATCAATTTGATCTAAAAAACTCACAAACATATTTTTTTATCCTGTGATTAAAGCAGTGTAATCCGTCAAGTCGATATGAAATCTAAACGCCAATACACAGTGAAATTGAGCATACCGACATTTTTCTTATCGAATAAGTTTTATTCTATACAAATGCATTCACCTAAAAGGCGCAAAATTTGCTATATTTAGCGTTTTTCTGCGACATTTATTTCTCTATAGATTATGAATACGGCCATACAAGCAGCTCTTGATCATGCAGTGCAATCCCTACAAGCTGAAGGGACTCTTCCATCTGACTGGAAAAACACGAGTGTTTTAACGCGAACTAAAGACCGAAGCCACGGTGATTTCGCATCAAACATTGCCATGATGGGCGCTAAAGTTGCTGGTATGAAACCACGTGATCTTGCAGAGAAAATTTTGGCAAATTTACCCGAAGTGGTTGATATTGCCAAAGCTGAAATTGCGGGTCCTGGTTTTATCAACTTCTTTTTAAATGCCGATCAACGCTTTACTGTGTTGGATCAGATCCAAGCACAAAAAGAACAATTTGGTAAAACCCAAGCAAATGCAGCCAAGAAAATTCAGGTTGAATTCGTTTCTGCAAACCCAACCTCTAGCCTGCATGTAGGTCATGGTCGTGGTGCTGCATATGGTATGACTGTTGCAAACTTACTTGAAGCAACAGGTGCCAAAGTTGAACGTGAATATTATGTCAATGATGCTGGCCGTCAAATGGACATCCTCGCCACATCAACTTATTTACGTTATTTAGAATTAAGCGGCCAAACTTTAGTTTTCCCTAAAAATGCTTATCAAGGGGATTACGTTAAAGAAATCGCCCAAGGTATCATCGACAAACATGCTGATGCTTATGTACGTAGTGTGGCTGATGTTTACAAAGATGTTCCTGAAGATGTGCAATATGCTGAAGAGCTTGATGCCGATGGCAATAAAGTGGTTATTTCAGGCGATAAAGAAAAGCACATTGATGGCTTAATTCACAACGCACAAGCTTTAGTGGGTGAAGGTTATCGTGTATTCCATCAAGCAGCTTTACATGCCATTTTAGATGACATTAAAGATGACCTTGGTGAGTTTGGCGTAACGTTTAATCACTGGTTTAGTGAAGCATCTTTGGCTGAAAAAATTGATGAAGCCTTACAAACATTAGACCAACGTGGTTTTCTTTATGAAAAAGATGGCAACATTTGGTTTAAATCAACTGAATTTGGTGATGAAAAAGACCGTGTAGTCAAACGTCGTAATGGACAAACCACGTACTTTGCTTCTGACATTGCCTATCATTTAAATAAATTACAACGTGGCTTTACTGACCTTGTTGATATTTGGGGTTCAGACCACCATGGCTATATTGCACGTGTTAAAGCTGCAATTGACGCGATGGGCTATGACTCATCTAAATTGACGGTACTTTTAGTGCAGTTCGTCAGCTTATGGCGTGGTGGTGAGATGGTACAAATGTCATCTCGTTCAGGTCAATTCGTGACATTGCGTGATCTCCGTAAAGAAGTCGGCAATGATGCAGCTCGTTTTTATTATGTGATGCGTAAATCTGAACAGCACATTGATTTCGATTTAGATTTAGCGGTATCTCAAAGCAAAGACAATGCCGTGTATTATATTCAATATGCACATGCTCGTATTTGCCGTATGTTAGAAAAAGCAGCAACAACAAATATTCAATTTGATACTGAAAATGCACGTCAATTTGCTGCAAAATTAGAACTTGATGCTGAAACTGAAATTTTAGCGAAACTCGCGGCTTATCCTGAAGTCCTTATTCGCGCTGCAAATAATTATGAACCACATCAAGTTGGTAATTATTTGAAAGAACTTGCTGCTTTATTCCATGGTTGGTACAACGAGAATAAAGTATTGGGTGATGATGCCGAATTGACTCAAGCCCGTTTATTGCTTTCAGCAAATATCAAACAAGTCTTACATAATGGTCTTGAATTATTGGGTGTATCTGCACCTGAAAGTATGTAAGTCAAGAATTGCTTTACATGTTCTCAAGACTAAGGTCTGGCTCAAAGTAAGCATTGAAGTGTGTAATAAATCATTACTTTACATCGTGTTCAAGCAAAACTATGCTTGAACACGATCTAAGCAATACATAATAAGAGGGTTCCACGTGTTTGGAAAAACGCAACGCGGTGTTTCAGAAAGGCCAACCAAACCTAAACAACCATTGATTCCTAAATGGTTAGGGATGCTTGTCGTCATTTTAATCGTGTTAAGTTTTGGTGTCGCACTGATGCTCTGGAAACCGTGGGCGCCCGTCCAACCCAAAAACGAAATCACGTCTGAGCATTATCAAGAAGATACCAACAAAGACTATCGTTTTTATGATCTGTTACCACAACAACAGGTTACCCCTATTCCTGAACAAGCTGTTCCTGAAAGCAGAAATCAACAACAACCTGTAATTGTTGAAGCACCGTCTCAGTCTGAAAATGTGGATGTCGGTGTAAATGCTGAACGCACAACACCTGTTCAACCTGAATATATTCTTCAAGTTCGTAGTTATGATGATCCTGATGCTGCCGATGCACGTCGTGCTGAAATTATCTTAAATGGTTTATCTGCCGATGTGGTTCAAAGCACAGAAGCTGGAAAAACTTGGTATCGTGTGATTTCAGGCCCTTATGAATCACAAAATGCAGCAGTAATTGCCCAACAAACCTTACAACATAGCGGTATTGACTCTATTGTAGTTAAACGCTGAGCCAATTTTCAGGCATGGCCTGATCAATCAATCATAAAAACAGGATGCTTTGGCATCCTGTTTTATTCTTCAAAATCGTTTTTTAACCTTACTTAGATATGCGGACAAATTGAATACTTTTTACTCAAAAGAAATATAATTCGATAAAAATTTACCCAAATTGATCAAAATTAGAGTAATCTATTTTCCGCAATACATTACCCATGTCGTTGCCGAGATCTCAAAAGTCACCAATACTTTTGATTTGCTGTCCTGTGATTGGCGTGACGATCAAATCCGAAGATTACAGGGCGCTCAGAAATTCACATGGGTAAAAGCCCACACCAATAGGCATTCAGCCAATTTCAAACAATAAAACAGTTCATCTAAACTTCACTGAAAATTCATTCGCCTAAGTATTTCAATTTGAGTACACTCCTATTGAGATCATGAGTTTTTAAATGCAATGAATAATAAAAAACATATTTTATGTGTAGAAGATGATGCTGCTATTCTTATGCCGTTACGTTACGCACTTGAACGAGAAGACTGGCAAGTGACTTGGGCCAATTCAGGTCTGCAAGCCATTGATTTTATTCAACAGCAACCCTTTGATTTTATTATTTTAGATGTCGGATTACCTGATTTAAATGGTTTTGATGTCTGTAAAAAAATTCGTCTCTTTAATCACACACCCTTGCTATTTTTAACCGCACGAGATGACGAAATAGATCGTATTGTGGGCTTAGAAATTGGCGCAGATGACTACTGTACCAAGCCATTTAGTTCGCGTGAAATTGTGTCTCGGATTAAAGCCATTTGGCGCAGAATGGAGATACAGAATCAGTTACAGCACATCTCACAGCCAAATACACAGCTTTCTACAACGCCAGCTAAAGTTTGGCAATGCAATGATGAGGCTTTGCAAATCCATTACTTAGGTACAATACTACAGCTGACTCGCTATGAATATCGCTTACTTAAATTATTGATTCAACGCCCTGAACAAGTGTTTAGCCGTCAACAATTGATGGATCATGTATGGGAACATCCTGAGCATAGTTTAGAAAGAACAGTCGATACTCATATCAAAAGTATTCGCAATAAACTCAAGCAGATCTCTCCTGAGCAAGACCCAATCGAAACCCATCGAGGCTTTGGCTATAGTTTAAAAAGGCAAGGCTAAACCATGTCCATTTTTATTCGTATTTTGTTCTTCTTTGGATTGATCATCTTGTTGGGTTTATGGTTTATGTCTTATACCTTCAATCAACAAGTAAAGCCCAATGTACGACAGGTCGTAGAAGATACTCTTGCGGAAAATGCCAATATTATCGCGATGTTAGTGACTGAAGATGTCTATGAAAATAAAGTCAGTACCATTCAGTTTGATGAAAAAATTCAAAAAGCGCTGAATCGCAAACTCAATGCCACGATCTGGAAACATAATAAAAATGAGATCAATCAACAAATCTATATTACCGACAACAAAGGTATCGTCATTTATGACTCACAAGGTATCGCCACAGGACAAGATTACTCACGATGGAATGATGTTTACCTAACCTTAAAGGGAAAATACGGGGTTCGCTCTACACGCAGTTATGAAAAGGACAGCAATAGCAGCACCATGTTTATTGCAGCACCAATCTATTATCAAGTTGGTCAACAACAGCAATTGATTGGCGTTGTCAGTATTGGAAAGCCCAATATTTCAGTACAGCCTTATATTCAGCGCGCTGAAAATCAACTGATCCGACAAGCCGCTTGGATTACATTACTCAGTCTATTTCTTGCCAGTTTGGTGGCCTATTGGCTAAAACACAGTATTGACCGTGTGCGTAAATACGCGCAGGCACTTGCCCCTGTCAATCAAACCCCCTATTTTCGTTCAGCAAAAGAACTCAATCAAGTTGCTCAAGCCGTTGAAAATATGCGAGAAAAACTCGAAGATCGTGCTTATGTAGAACACTATGTCAATACACTGACCCATGAACTCAAAAGCCCACTTACCGCAATTCAAGCCAGCGCAGAACTACTCAAAGAAGATTTACCATTAAATGATCAACAACAATTTGCCACGCATATTCATGAACAAAGCCAGCGCTTACGTAGCCTGATTGATCGGATGCTCTTATTGACCCGTCTGGAAAAATCTAAACATCAAATTGAAATGCAAAATTTCAATTTATCTGAACTGATTCAACAAACTTTAGACCAGCATGCCAGTCAAATTCAGGCCAAAAAAATCCAGTGTTTACTGGATATTGAAGCCAATTGTATGGTTGGTGCAGATCGATTTTGGATTCAACAAACCCTTGCCAATATTTTAGATAATGCGCTGGATTTTTCTGCAGATTCAGCAAAAATCCTGATTCGGCTTCATCGTCAAACACACCAACAAGTAGAATTACAGGTTTTTAATGAGGGCGAATGGAAGAGGTGGATCAGGAAATTTGAACAACACTTATAAGTGATATTTTGCTCCCCAAATGATGTTATAAACATCAATATATGGAGTATTTTATGGCACG
>NZ_JBIMCW010000031.1:0-47992 GCF_048552295.1 Acinetobacter legionensis | reverse complement strand
TGACCAGCTACCACAACAAAATAAGGTAGCTTAACTAGAGCAGAGTATCACTTATAAATAAGCTTTTAGTTGTTCAAACATGTGGGACCACCTCTTGCCAAGGCACACCGCCCATGTAAGTTGGTGCACCAAATACGATTGCATCTGCGGCATCCAAAGTGTCCCAATCTTGATCTTGAATATTGCCTTCTTGATCCACTTCGATAAGTGTTGCCTGAATTTCATTGGCAAAGGTTTCTGCAATGACTTTGGTATGGCCATAACCTGAATGATAAACAACAGCGATTTTTGACATGATAAGTCCTCTTATATAGACGGTAAATATTTAAAAATTAATGTTTGATATAACTTGGAACGGTTGCCGTTAGACCTTGTTTGAGTTGTTGGGTAGATTCCCCAACCAACACTTCAAAGGCATTTTGTTGAATTCCATCAAATACGTGTTGCGCCACTGTGTGTGGAGAAATTTTGGCAATATCGAGTGATTGGGTTAAATCTGTGTCGACAAAACCGACATGTACCCCCATCACATGAACATTGGCTTTAACTAACCATTGTCGAGTTGAATTGGTAAATGACCATGCTGCTGCTTTAGAAATTGCATAACTGGCTAACATCGTGCTGGGTTCCCAAGACACATCCGATAAAATATTGACGATATAACTTTCAGAATGGCTTGCTAAAATTGGAGAGAATTGCTGAGTCGTATTGATCACACCATAAAGATTGGTATCTAAAACCGTCCGTGTCACAGCTGCAATATTTGCGTCTACAGGACTTTCATTTAAGCGTGCAATACCTGCATTGTTGATTAATAGATTGACATCACCACATTCTGCAACAGCTTTTTGAATAGATACGGGATCTGTGACATCTACAACAATCGGAATAATACCCTGTTGATTAAAACCTTGAAGATTACGCATGCCTGCATAAACTTTCTTGGCGCCACGTTGTATCGCTTGCTGGGCAAGTGCTAAACCTAGACCACGATTTGCACCCGTAATAAAAACGACCGCATCTGTTATTTTCATTAAAACCACGCTCATAAATATAAAATGGTCTATCAACGCTATCAATCAGCAGAAGTTGTATTGACCTGATTAACTTATGATATACTTTTGAAATCTAGTATCAATTAGTTACTATGTGGTAACTGGTCATTTCTTGGTTATAACTTTCCAAATAGAGGTATAGATTGATGACTAATGCATTCAATTTTAATATTTTTCATCCAAATTGCCCGGCACGATCTTTTTTTGAAAAATTTGCAGATAAGTGGGTTTTGATGATTATTTATCGACTTCATCAGCACTCTCAACACTTCAATGAACTGAAAAAAAACTTAACAGGGATCT
This sequence comes from Acinetobacter legionensis, assembly GCF_048552295.1. NCBI lineage: Bacteria > Pseudomonadati > Pseudomonadota > Gammaproteobacteria > Moraxellales > Moraxellaceae > Acinetobacter > Acinetobacter legionensis. Next base: position 46,634 of record NZ_JBIMCW010000031.1, on the reverse strand, counting down.
CACCTAAAGTACTTTCGCAAAAATTAAAAATTCTGGAAAGAGATGGGTTTATCACCCGTACAATTCATGAGAACAATGTGATTCGTGTTGAATATGCATTAACCTCTCTAGGCTTTGAGTTTGCTCAAACTGCTTTATCATTTAAGCTCTGGGCTGAAGGCAATGTGCAACATGTGATTCGCGCACAAGAACAATTTGATGCAATTCAAGCAAAAAATGAGCCAGCTCTGTTGCAGGAAGCATAAATCTCAACACTCAGAACATGACTTTAACTCAGCTTGATATGTTGTAAATATGATTAAACTCAGCATAATTTTAATAAAACATATCAAAGGGAGAAAAATAATGAAAATTCCACTGCTCTTTATTCTAGCAATCCTCAGCCATAGTGCTTTTGCGTCCTATGAAAATTCTTGTGATTTAGAGGTTAAGCTTTTAGAAAACACTTCTACACGTACGCTATATATCAATAAAGATGGCTTAGGTGAAATTGAGGAAACAACACTCAACATAAAAGGTGTTGTAAAAAAAGCGCAAGAGGTAGGCCGCGCAGATAGTGGTTGTCAAAACTATATCGGCAAAGTCTTAGAAGAAAATTTAAGAAATTTCCCGAATCGCTCTGAATTTAAAAAAGGACAAAAAATTAAACTGAATATCTTAATCACAGATTATAAAGGTATACCGAAATCTGAAACAGTGACCTATTTAGGACCAAACAAATAGTTAAAATCTGAATTATTTTAAAGTATGGATAATAAAGTACAAATGTCGGAGCACTCTGATACAGACTGCCCACATTATTTAAGAACGGTTATAGAAAAAATGACTGGCTCAGACATTTGCTACACAGCAAAGAAAGGGCAAAAATTAAGATAAATATTGTGATTACTCATTTTAAAGCCTCCAACAGATGAAGTCGCTTTTATGCAAAGATAATCACATCGCTCTTTCTCAAAAGGAAATCATAAACTAATATGAATAAAAACCCATCTAAACGATGGGTTATGATTTTTATTTTAATTCTTTAAATCCTTGTTGACGCCATGCTTCATATAGAATCACTGCGGTGGCATTCGATAAATTCAGACTACGTGAATTCGGTGCCATAGGTAAACGAATCCAATGCGCCTTTGGGAACATCATACGGACATCTTCTGGTAAACCACGTGTTTCTGGCCCCATCAATAAAGCCACAGGTCGGTTTAAATCTGAAGTATGCGGTGTTTCAGTACCTTTGGTAGTTAAAGGATAAATCGCATCAAGATCAATCCCCTGCACCTCTAAATGTGCCAGACATTCAGCAAAGTTTTCCCAAACTTTCATATGTGCCCATTCATGATAATCTAATCCTGCACGGCGCAACTTTTTATCATCCAGTTCAAAACCTAAAGGCTTGACTAGATGTAATTGTGCACCTGTATTGGCACATAAACGAATGATATTCCCTGTATTTGCAGGAATTTCAGGCTCGTATAAAACAACATGAATCACGGGAGATCTCTACTTATCAGAATACAACCTAAGTACTTTAAAAAAAGACCATGTCAGTTTTTTAAAGAAAAATTTAGGCAGATATTATTGCCACTGTAACTGTTCGCGCAAATTCACCACTTCACCAATAATGGTCAAAGTAGGCGCTTGAATATGGTTTTCTTCAACTTTTGATGCAATATCTGCCAAAGTTCCAACCACCACCTTTTGATCTGGGGTTGTCCCTTTGGAGATCAAAGCCACTGGCATATTTGGACGTTGACCATGTGATATTAGATTTTCACAAATTTTTTCTAGTCCCACCAAGCCCATATATAAAACCAATGTCTGATTTTCGTAAACCAGCTCATTCCAAGGTAATTCTGGTGAACCTTCTTTTAAATGCCCCGTCAAAAAACGAACGCTTTGTGCATAATCACGATGTGTAAGCGGAATCCCAGCATAGGCTGAACAACCTGATGCAGCAGTAATACCTGGGACGACTTGGAATGTAATATTGGCTGCAAAAAGCTCTTGAATTTCTTCACCACCGCGACCAAAAATAAATGGATCACCACCTTTTAGACGACATACACGTTTGTTTTCGGTGGCATATTTGACCAGTAATGCATTAATACCATCTTGTGGCACGGAATGATTAGAACGTGCTTTTCCGACATATATTTTTTCAGCATCACGCCGACATAATTCTAAAATTGCTGGAGAGACCAAACGGTCATAAATCACCACATCCGCTTGCTGCATCAGTCTAAGTGCTTTTAAAGTTAACAGCTCAGGATCACCTGGTCCTGCCCCCACCAAATAAACTTCACCTTTTGGTTTTTGCCATTTTGTCAAAGCTTGTTCAATTAAACGATCCGCCTCTTTGAGGTTGTCATTAAATACCTGCTCTTTTAAAGGACTGGCATATAAATCTTCCCAAAAGATTCGACGTTCATCAGGATTACTAATCTGCTCTTTAACTGCTTTACGCCATTTTCCAGAAAAATCAGCAAGTTTACCCATGCCATGTGGAATAGAAGCTTCGAGCTGAGTACGAATCTGGCGAGATAAAACAGGAGAAGCACCATTGGTGGCAATTGAAACTACCAGTGGTGAACGGTCAATGATCGCAGGCACCATAAAGCGACAATGTGGAGGATCATCAACACTGTTGACCAACACATTTAAATCTTCACAAGCTTCAAAAACAGCTTGATTGACAGCTTTATCATTGGTTGCAGCAATCACCAAACGATAGCTACTTAGGCTAATTTGATAATCAAATTTATCCGCATGATATTGCCCATAGGTTGAATGGACAATATCTAAGAGATTTTGCTCTATATTTGGCGCAATCACATGAATCACTGCACCTGCTTTTGCAAGTAATACTGCTTTGCGGTAAGCAATATGCCCACCACCCACAATCAGACAAGGTTGCCCTTGCAGTTTTAGTGAAATTGGGAAAATTTCCACAGTGTTCCTCAAAAGTTCAAATCTGATTGTACTAAGCAATATTTATGCACAAAACTGAACCAAATATCGAGTTTTCGACATTTAATCGATAAATGTTGCACCAGCCATGTACGGGCGTAACACTTCTGGCACTTCAATAGAGCCATCAGCACGTTGGTAATTTTCCATCACGGCCAATAAAGTGCGACCTACAGCCAAGCCTGAACCATTCAAAGTATGTACCAGCTCAGTTTTCTTTTGATCTGCACGATAACGCGCCATCATACGGCGTGCTTGGAAATCTCCCATACTTGAACACGAAGAAATCTCACGATATGTATCTTGGCTTGGTACCCAAACTTCTAAATCATAAGTTTTGCATGCACCAAAGCCCATATCACCACCACATAAAACGATTTTACGATATGGTAAACCCAAAGCTTGTAAGATCCCTTCCGCATGCCCTGTCAATGCTTCCAAAGCATCCATTGAATCTTCAGGTTTTACGATTTGAACCATTTCAACTTTGTCGAATTGGTGTTGACGGATCAAACCTCGAGTATCACGACCATAAGAACCCGCCTCACTACGGAAACATGGTGTATGCGCAGCATATTTCAACGGTAAACGATCAGCATCAATGATTTCATTACGTACAAAGTTCGTCACTGGAACTTCAGCAGTTGGAATCAAATAGTATTCTTTTTCACCTTGTAATTTAAATAAATCTTCTTCAAATTTAGGCAGTTGACCCGTACCACGCAATGAGTCTGCATTAACAAGATAGGGTACATATGCTTCAGTATAACCATTTTTCAGGGTATGCGTATCGAGCATGAACTGGGTCAATGCACGTTGTAAACGGGCTAATGGACCTTTCAATACACTGAAACGTGTCCCCGTTAACTTGGTTGCCGTTTCAAACTCCAAACCACCCATCATTTCGCCAAGGTCTGTATGGTCTTTGATTTCGAAATCAAATTGACGCGGTGTTCCCCATTTGAATACTTCAACATTATCACTTTCATCTTTCCCTTCTGGTACAGACTCATGTGGCATGTTTGGGATAGAGAGTAATTTTGCTTCTAATTCAGCTTGAAGTTCATTCAATTCAACTTCAGCAGCTTTAATTTCATCACCAATCGCACCCATACGTGCCATGATTTCTGAAGCATCGCCACCAGATTTTTTGATTTGACCAACTTGTTTCGCACCCGAATTACGCTCTGCCTGTAAGTTTTCAGTTCTAGACTGGATTTCTTTACGGCGAGCTTCTAGTGATGCCCATTCTTCAACATTGAGTTGTACACCACGTTTGGCTAAGGCTAAGTTTACAGCCTCGATATTATTTCTGATTAATTTCGGGTCGATCATAGTCAATCTAAAGGGTAAGAAAAAAACTGACTATAGTGTAAGCTCTTCACTGTAAAAAATACAGTGACAGAGCATTAGACATACATGAATTGTATGATTTGAAGGCAATTAAGGTGTAACAGGTTTTTCGACAGCCGCTTCGACTTGAGGTAGACTTGGTAAATACTCAGCTTTAATCAAATCTTTTGCCACTTGATACGGCAGTTTTAACTCAGGCATACCTTCTGCATAAGAGGTAAGCTCATACAGTGGATAAACAAAAACTAGACCATTTACACCATAATAATAGTTATCGCTTAACTGCAACTTTTCACGTGTAATATCTTTTTGAATCAACCAATTCGCATTGGCATCATAAAGCTGTTCAGCCACTTTTGCTTCCACGTTTGGTTTTAGAATATCAGTTAAGGCGAGGCGCTTTTGCGTGGTTAAATCGAATGTCACATATTCATTGTGATACATCCCATGAGCTGCACCTGCTACATAGGTATAAGTCTGGATCACAAAAGTGGCTAAATTATTTTGTTGTGAAATAAAACGAACATAAATTGAATTTTGATTTAAACCTTTAGCTGAAGATTGCGCTTCACTTTCAGCTTGGGCATGATTTTGATCTTTTTCAAATGCGCCAGGTACATCTTTTTTAATACGATTTAGAAAATAATCATCTAGCCAAGGCACATTACTTTTAACAGTTTGCAAATCATATTGTGTACAACCATCTTCATCACAAAACTGTTTTTTTACCACGTTGACTCGCTCAACTTTGGCTTGAATCAGCGGTATTTGCGCGTGTTGAGTCGCAGTTGCAGCCTGTTCTGCTTGAGGTTCCGGCTTTTCCTGGCATGCGCTAACCATGAGCATACTGGATAAAAGAGATAAAAAAATCAGACCACTTTTAAAATTTACTTTCATTTCTATATCTTTAAAGCATATTTAGTAATAGCCCTATCATAAAACCAGAACCTTTAAATTAATATTCATTATTGTAATTATCACCTATTTACACTGTAAATAAGCGCGTTGTTATTTCAAAGATTTGCTTTCTGCTAACATCTTCTTCCTGTTGATACGCGCATTTATCCATCTTTTTTGTTGATGACTATGTTTTAAATAATCATTTCTTGTGTGCAAATAATACTATTTTTATAATTTTTAAACTCATTAGATCAAAAACTAAATAACATTGAATACCACTAATAACACCAAACATCCAATCCTCAGGGTCAGGGCCAACACTGGGTTGAGCCAAAACTACAAATAAATCATTATCACTAAAAAATGTTAGCACAAAAGTATGGAACTGTCGTGGAGCACCACGTTCATTATGTTGAACAAAATACTTCCCAGCTTGTTTGATCATTTTCAATGTGATTGCAGGACTGACAACTCCATCCAAATTATCCTCAAAATCGCATCTGACTTCATCAATTTGTTCTTCAAATAAATCACTCGCGTCATCATAAATAAACACTTTCTTCTTTATGTCATAACAATAGAAAATTGTATTTAAAAGATACTTTTCATAATTATTGTGAACTGAAAATAAAGCTTTTAATATTTTTTTATTTGGGGTGACTTCTAAATATACATCGTAGTAACGACTCAGCTCAAAACTGGATTCTCTGTTTGAAAAAAACTTCATAAAGCTTGATTAAACACAAAAAAAGATCTGCAGTGATAAAAGAGTTAGAGGCCGTTTCTGGATGATATAAGGGATGTTTAAAATCTACAGTCATAATTCAAACCTTAAGCTAAATCCACCCAATTACAATGAAACCCCAGTGGTACATGTACCCCCAAATCAATTTCAGCTTGTGGCTGAATTTCCAATCCATTTACTTTTAAAATAACAGCTTTGGCTGCTTCTCCGTCCACATGATGTAAATAGGCCATCAAATAACCATGCCCTTCTGCACTGTGCTCATGCTCAGCCACAAAAGTGACTTCACCCATTGCCCACTGTATACCAAAATCATAACTCACCGATGTTTGCATTTCTAAATCATGAATATATAAACAATTGAACAATGCAGTTCCAGCAAAACCCAAAGTATATAAATAACGATATGGAATCCCAGTAAAACGCGCATCAATTTTCGGAAATTCTTGAATCCGAGAGTCGAGTACAGATCTATCTAATGTCTGTGAGTTTAGATCAATGCTCCAACGCTCTAATTGTGCATGTTGCAATTCATAAGCTGCGTGTTGAGAATGTTCAAAATCGTCCTGATGTACTAAAACATCTAAAATAATTCTATTTTCATGATCACGAAAAGCATTTGCCGCATGAAAAACAAAACATGGCTCAAGCTCAATCCACTGAATCTTTTCAGCATTTCCATATTTAGGCAATATTCCGATACGCGCTGGATGTTGTTTATTCCATTGATACGGAACACTTGCGCCACGTAATAATCGAGCCATAGAAAAAGTAAGTGGAAAATCAAAAACCAAAACTTCATGTTGTGTAATGAGACAATCATGAATCATGGGACCATGTTGTAATAAAATTTGCGTCACATGAATCAAATCGCCATGCTGATCAATCACTTGGTAATAGGCATTTTTACGATCTAAGGCATCATAACTAATCGCATGTAGGTGCCCTGTTTTGATATCTTTACGAGGATGTGCCGTAAACGGTAAATCAGCATCACTATTAAACAACTGATAACGTTCTGCATTTAACTCATCATCTAAGCAGATCGGAAACGCGCCAGCTTCAATCACTGCCCAAAGCTTTCCTGCATGTTTAAAAATGTTGGTATTTACAACATCATGTGCACCACGGCGAAAACCACCTATTGAGGGACGTTGTTTATATTTCTGTACAGTATCTGTGGCCAGCATACTGCTTTTAAAGCAGATTGCTTTACCTGCTTGTAATTTGAGTGCATGAATCATTCCATGACCAAGATACCACTCAAATAATGAAGGCTTTTCTATCTCAATCGGATTTGAACCAATTCTTAACAATAAGCCATTTAAATGATCTGGGATAATTCCTGATATTTTTAAGTGAGTTGTGATGATTTCTTCAACTGGTTGGTAAAGCTTTTTGTGATATAGATTAACTTCCTTATCACGACGATGTCGCCTTAAAAATCGCTCCATCACGCAGATTAACTTTTGTCTCAAAACATTAAAAAATGATTTTTGCGCAGTTATCCTTGGGTAATGTTTGAGTTTCAATTGTGTTTTGCGATACATACAGAATCTCTATTTTTATATTCAAACCCTTGTTTGAGCATAGAATAATCTTATATTGAAAGCCACTTTATTTGCTCGTCGCTATTTATCATTCGCCTGATTAACATGACCGAGTCTATTGCTTTGTTCTGTTTAATTGGCATAAAAAAAGCAACCTTATGGTTGCTCTTCTATTCACTTAAAATCGTTTATTGATCTATGATATCTGTACCTTTAGGTGGCACAAAATTAAAGGTAGATGCTGGGATAGCCGCATTGACCTGTACATTGTTAAAACGCACAGTGGTTGTTTGACCTAAAGAATCTTGCAAGATCATTAAAGTCGGTGCATTTTTCGCCCCAAAACTAATCGTCAAGCTTTGGAAAGCACCATCTTTTTGTTTTGGATACAAGGTATAGTAAGTTTTACCTGCATTTGGCTGAGTAATACGATAAGCCTTTTGAATTTGCTCGGTATTACCACTGAGTAGTAATGCCGGTGTATTGGCAACCTGCTCATCTAAACTTTGGCGTACAGCCTGCTGTAAGTCAGGATCATAAATCCACACTGTACGACCTGCAGTCACAATAGTCTGTTTCGCGGGTGTCGTGGTTTCCCAATAGAATTTACCAGGGCGCTCAACCTTCATTGTACCTTTAAAAGTTTGATTCATATGTTGAGCGGTTAAACCCTTTTTCTGTGCAACTTTACCTGTTTGAGTCGCTTTTGTGGTTTGCTCAAAATTTGCAGTAAAGCTTTTTACACCACTGAGTTGTTTAACCAGATTTGCGGTTGCTTGTTGCTCCGAAGCAGCAGTTGCTGCAAAAACTGTTGTGCTCATTACAGGTGCAAACAGCGCTGCACTTATAGCCACTGCACCCATCGTTTTACGAAGCATATTCATATGTCCACCTTTTCTATGTCTGCACCTCAATTAAAATATTCAGATAATATTTGGCACAGAATGTAATTTATTAGATTGCTTATCTTAAACCAAATTGAGTCAGTAATAATTGAGAAAATAAGAAGTTTTGTATTGTTATTGGTGCAATATGTTGAAAATTATTCATCATGATGAAGATGGTTTTTTCTTTAATGCTAAAAAAACTGATAAAAAAACCCGCAATAAAGCGGGCTTTTTTGCACTATTAAAACTTACGCTTCAACAGATACATAGCGACGGCCAAATTGACCTTTCACTTCAAATTTGATTACGCCGTCAGCAGTAGCAAATAAAGTATGGTCACGACCCATACCAACATTTGTACCCGCGTGGAATTCTGTACCACGTTGACGAACGATAATGTTACCAGCAGTCACAGCTTGACCACCGTACATTTTAACACCTAACATTTTAGGATTCGAATCACGACCGTTTTTGGTCGAACCACCGGCTTTTTTAGTTGCCATGTCTATATACTCCTAGTGATTAACCTGCGATCGTAGTAATTTTCAACTCGGTAAACCATTGACGGTGACCTTGTTGTTTACGGTAGTGCTTACGACGACGCATTTTAACAATACGAATTTTGTCATGACGACCGTGACCAACCACTTCTGCAGTTACTTTTGCGCCAGCTACAACTGGAGCACCGATTTGAATACTTTCGCCATTCACAACCATTAATACATCATCAAATGTAATAGTCGCGCCAGTTTCAGCTTTCAACAATTCTACTTTAAGGGTTTCACCCTCAACAACACGGTGCTGTTTACCACCGCTTTGGATTACTGCGTACATAACGTACTCCAACTGACCCGTGTCGTCGTGCCGATAAAGGAATATACCGATCTTAAGACGAACGCCACTGGGGGTTATTCAAGGGCAAAGATTTTAAGTGATAATGAATTAAACAACAAGTCATTTCCAGCAAATATTAGCATTGTATAGAAAATAATCTGCATATATTCATTTTTTTAAGATTCTCCCTTTGATAATATGAATTTTTTTTTAAGATCCAGCTAAAATTGAAATAGATTTTTAAAACAAATCCGCTACTATGTAGCTCAAAAGAATGATCTATTGAATGTTAAATGCTTTATTCATCTTTGGACAAAGGAGGAACAAATCATTAAGATTCAGGCACGATGTCTGCTTTCAAAAGCAACATTGAGACATGTTAATTGTTACACTAGCAACTTATAACGCATTTGCATGAGGCTCCCACCCGATGACCATCGACTTTAAGCAAGATATTCTCGCTCCAGTTGCAACCGACTTTGCTGCAATGGACAAGTTTATTAATGAAGGGATTACCTCAAAAGTTGCTTTAGTAATGGCGGTCAGTAAACATGTTGTTGAAGCTGGTGGTAAACGGATGCGTCCAATTATGTGCCTACTTGCAGCAAAAGCATGTGGTGCAACAGACCTACAGATGGAGCCTTATCGTAAACTGGCAGCCATCATAGAAATGTTACACACTGCAACACTAGTGCATGATGATGTGGTCGATGAATCTGGTTTACGTCGTGGTCGTCCAACTGCTAACGCGACTTGGAACAACCAAACTGCGGTATTGGTTGGGGATTTTCTTATTTCTCGGGCTTTCGATCTTCTTGTCGATCTAGACAATATGATTTTGTTAAAAGACTTTTCAACTGGCACTTGTGAAATCGCTGAAGGCGAAGTGTTACAACTCCAAGCCCAACATCAACCTGAAACAACTGAACAAACATATTTAGATATTATTCACGGTAAAACATCTCGTTTATTTGAACTTGCAACTGAAGGTGCTGCAATCCTTGCTGGGAAACCTGAATATCGTGAATCTTTACGCTTATTTGCTGGCCATTTTGGCAATGCCTTCCAAATTATTGACGATATTTTAGATTACACTTCTGATGCTGAAACATTAGGTAAAAATATTGGTGATGATTTAATGGAAGGTAAACCCACTTTACCTTTAATCTCAGCCTTAGCAAATACCCAAGGTGAAGAGCACGAGATTATCCGTAAAAGTATTGCAACTGGAGGAACAAGCGATTTGGATCGGGTGATTCAAATTGTTCAGACCTCAGGTGCTTTAGATTACTGTAGTCGCCGTGCAACAGAAGAAACTCATGCTGCGATTCAGGCTTTAAATCATTTACCTGAATCTGAGTATCGCCAGGCATTGTATAATTTAGCGCAACTTGCCTTACATCGAATTCAATAAAATTTAACAAGGCTTATGCATATACAATTTAATGATCTTTTCCTCCTTATGCAGGAACAACTTGATAGCATAAAAGTTGTTCCCAATCCTGATATATTAATTGAATTAATCAATCGTATCAGACCTACTGACAGCCACAATTTAGAAGAAAGTCAAAATAAATTTGAGGAGTTACTTCAAGCACTCTTAATCACACCAAATGCATCATCTGCGTTTCAAGGTTACTTACTAAAACTGGTTAACCACTATAAACAAGCAGGATTATATGCAGATAGTGGGATTTTATCCTTAGACGGTTTCTGGAATCAGCTTGGACAACGTATCGGCGCACATTTTCTACCTTTATTAAAAGACGAATCAGATCTCAAAGATTTGGTCGGCAAAGTGTTTCATCAACGTAGCGATAAGTATTGGCTGGAAAATATAAGTGAAAAGAAATGGGAACAACTATTCCGCTTATTGAATCAAGGTCATCGTTATAAAAACGATAAATTGGGAATTAAACGCGACATTGTTAAAGCCATCACAGTACTTTCTTATCGAATCAGTGGTATTGGTCTGTATCCTGAATTTATCAATGCTTACCCAGAACTTCAGGAATATGAATCTCCTTTTTTAGTTCAAAATCGTGAAATAGTTGAATTTATAGAAGCGTATAAGAAGCAGCATCAAGATGAAGATGAGCTTGCTATTGGTATAGCTCCAGATGCAGATCAAGCTTTGGTTATGATTGAACAATGCCGCGATGTGGTATTAAAAATCCGTCGAGCAATTAAACGGATTGGTGTTAGCTTAAGTTTGACTTATTTATTATCGCTACTAGAACAATGTATTGATCGAATTGAACTGCTTCTCAACTTACTTGTAGAAGATGATCAAATTCGTTATCAACTCTGTGGCGAATTACTCACCGATTTAGTCAATGCACACTATAGTGAAACCAGTGTACGTGATTTACTCAAAACTAATAGTGAATTGATTGCACTACAAGTCACTGAAAATGCAAGTAAGACGGGCGAACATTATGTCAGTACCGATAAGAAAGGTTTCTTTGGCATGTATAAAGCAGCTGCAGGTGCAGGTGCGATTATTGCCACCATGGCAACACTTAAAATACTGACAGCACGTTTAGTTCTTGCACCATTTATGCATGCTTTTCTTTACAGCATGAATTATTCATTGGGTTTTATACTGATTCATGTTTTGCACTTTACTGTAGCAACAAAGCAACCAGCAATGACTGCAGCCGCACTAGCATCAACAGTTCAGCACCAAAAAGGTTCAAAAACAGCACAAATTGCTGAACTTGCAGGACTGATTATTAATATTATTCGGACGCAGTTTATTGCAATTCTGGGAAATATTTCGATTGCAATTCCAACTGCAGCTTTAATAACGTATCTATGGCAACTTTCGATGCATGAACCACTTTTAACCCATGCGAAAGCGACAACCTTACTCGCCAGTCTAAATCCATTTACCTCACTAGCAATACCACATGCAGCAATCGCTGGTGTTTGTTTATTTTTATCGGGATTAATCGCTGGATATTTTGACAATATGTCAGTCTATCGAAAAGTCGGTCCTCGTTTAAAAGCCCATATGAAATTGAAAAAAATAATGGGACAAGCAAGGTTGGAAAAATTTGCAGACTATATAGAAAGAAACTTGGGTGCTTTAGCAGGTAATTTTATCTTTGGTATTATGCTTGGAAGTATGGGAACAATTGGGTTTATTTTAGGCTTACCATTAGATATCCGTCATATTGCTTTTGCTGCTGCCAACTTTATTCAAGGCTTAATGACCATCAATGGCTCACCTGATATTGGTCTCATTATTGTGTCTTTCCTTGGCGTGTTGTGTATTGGTTTAACCAACTTATTTGTCAGTTTCACCCTCACCATTATTGTGGCACTTCGAGCAAGACAAGTTCGTTTTTCGCAATGGAAACCATTGGCAAAACTTATATTTACCCATTTTTCTACCCGTCCTTTAGATTTCTTTTGGCCCCCAAAGCAACCGTTACAACTGGAAGATGAGGCAAACTCACAAAACAAACTAAATCACTAAGCTTTTTGTTAATTTTTGTGCAAATTGTTAAATATTTCACAAAAAGAAATTAGTATAAATTACCTAAATTGAAAAAAAGTGTACTGGCTAGTACACTTCAGTGCATTAAATAAACTTAACGTACGCAATTTATATACTCTAGGTTATCTTATGCCTTATGTATTGCTCCTTATTGGCTGTATAGGTTTACTTATTGGGAGTGTTGGTTTAAACATTAACCAGATACAACAATTTGATTTTTCAAGCGTTGTATGGATGAGTACACACCGTTTAGAGGTCTTAAATGGTTTAGCACTTACCCTATCCTATCTGGGCGGCTTACCGTCAATGATTGTGATCGCAGGGCTATGCAATTTATATTTCATACGCCTCAAACAATATGCGAATGTACTGATGATCAGCATTGGTCTACTTGGTGCTTCGGCAATTGGTTGGATTATTAAATATCTAGTCAATCGTCCAAGACCTGATGAAATCTACCAAATGGTGCAAACCTATGGTGCTTCATTTCCTAGTGCCCACAGTATTTATGCTGCTATTGTCTGCTGTTCGATTATGTTTATATTTCAAAAGCATCGCCAAGCTAAATGGATTAGCTTAGGGGGCTTTTTATGGTTTCTAAGCATGGGGGGATCTAGAGTTTATCTAGGTGCACATTTCCCAACTGATGTACTCACTGGATGGGGTATAGGTGTCATATGGGCTGCTATTTTATGGCTCATACTGTCACGAGAAACGTTAAGACAGAACAAATTATTTTTAGATAAAAATCTAAACGAGGTGGAATAATGATGTCGGCAAAGCTTTGGGCCCCTGCCCTTACTGCTTGTGCTCTCGCAACAAGTATTGCACTTGTAGGCTGCAGCAAAGATCCTAAATCAGCACAACAAGCTGGTGGTGCTGCCCAAAAAATGCCGCCGACTGAAGTTGGTGTCATTGTTGCTCAGCCACAAAGCGTAGAACAAACTGTTGAACTTTCAGGTCGTACTTCAGCGTATCAAATCTCTGATGTTCGCCCACAAACAAATGGTGTTATTTTAAAACGTTTGTTTACTGAAGGCAGTTTTGTTCGTGAAGGTCAACCTCTTTATGAGATTGACTCAAGCATCAATCGTGCAAACTTAGACAGTGCAAAAGCAGCTTTAGTACGTCAGCAAGCAAATTTAAATGCATTGCAAGTTAAAGCAAATCGTTATCGTCAACTTGTCGGCATCAATGCTGTTTCTAAGCAAGAATATGATGATTTACTTGCTCAAATCAAACTTGCAGAAGCAGATATTTCAGCATCAAACGCTGCTGTTAAAAATGCGCAAATTGACCTAGGTTATTCGACAGTTCGTTCGCCTATATCAGGTCAATCTGGTCGTTCTTCAGTCACTGCTGGCGCTTTAGTCACTGCAAACCAAGCCAATGCTCTGGTCACGATTCAGCAACTTGACCCAATTTATGTAGACATCAGCCAATCAAGTGCTGAGCTATTACGTCTACGTCAACAATTAAGTCAAGGTAGTATTGATCGTAGCAACAATACCAAAGTTCGTCTAAAACTTGAGGATGGTAGCTACTACGGTGTGGAAGGAAATCTTGCATTTTCTGATGCAAGTGTAGATCCAAGTACTGGTTCTGTGACTTTACGTGCAGTCTTCTCAAATCCTAACCATTTATTATTGCCAGGTATGTTTGCCAATGCGCAAATCGTACAAGGCTTAATTCCAAATGCTTACTTAGTTCCACAAGCTGCAATTACACGCACACCAACCGGTCAAGCGATCGCGATGATTGTAAATGCAAAAGGTGTAGTAGAAAGCCGTCCTGTAACGACTGTAGGTGTTCAAGGTAAAGATTGGATTGTCACTCAAGGTCTAAACACAGGCGATAAAGTGATTGTAGATGGGATTGCCAAAGTAAAACCAGAACAAGAAGTTGTTGCTAAACCGTATCAACCTCAAGCGGCTGCACCACAAGCAGGTGCTAAACCAGGTACAGCAGCACAACCTGTTCAACAAAATAAGTCTAGTGAACAAAAAGCTACTTCAAATGCATAAGGGGTAGACGAATATGGCTCAATTTTTTATTCATCGCCCTATTTTTGCATGGGTGATTGCACTGGTGATTATGTTGGCGGGTATTCTTACGCTAACAAAAATGCCTGTTGCTCAATATCCAACAATTGCCCCTCCTGTGGTGACAATTGCTGCAACTTATCCTGGAGCTTCGGCACAAACTGTTGAGAACACAGTAACTCAGATCATTGAACAACAAATGAATGGTCTAGATGGTTTACGTTATATCTCATCGAACAGTGCGGGTAATGGTCAGGCATCAATCAACTTGAATTTTGAACAAGGTATTGATCCAGACATTGCACAAGTTCAAGTACAAAACAAATTACAGTCAGCGACCGCACTTTTACCCGAAGATGTACAACGTCAAGGGATAAAAGTGACCAAATCTGGCGCAAGTTTCATGCAAGTACTTGCATTTTATTCGCCAGATGGCAGTCTTTCTGGGGCTGACATTAAAGACTATGTAAACTCAAATATTTCTGAACCACTCAGTCGTGTTGCAGGTGTAGGTGAAATTCAAGTCTTTGGTGGTCAATATGCAATGCGTATTTGGCTAGACCCAGCTAAAATGACCAGTTTGCAAGTGACACCAAGTGACATTGCTGCTGCTATTCGTGCGCAAAACTCACAAGTAGCTGTAGGTCAATTGGGTGGTGCACCAGCGATCCAAGGTCAAGTTCTTAACGCGACTGTCAATGCACAAAGCATGCTGACAACTCCTGAACAATTTAAAAATATCTTCCTGAAAAACACTGCTTCTGGTGCTCAGGTTCGTTTAAGTGATGTTGCTCGTGTAGAACTAGGCTCAGATAACTATCAATTTGATTCTAAATTTAATGGTAAGCCTGCTGGCGGTGTAGCAATTAAACTGGCAACAGGTGCAAATGCACTTGATACAGCGGCTGCTGTAGAAAAACGTCTTACTGAGCTACGTAAAAACTACCCAGATGGTCTAAAAGATAAGCTTGCTTATGACACTACACCATTTATCAAGCTTTCAATTGAAAGTGTGGTACATACCTTAATTGAGGCAATCGTTCTTGTATTCTTCGTGATGTTCTTATTCTTACAGAACTGGCGTGCAACGATTATCCCAACAATGGCTGTTCCTGTGGTTGTACTGGGTACATTTGCAGTTATTAATATTTTTGGCTTCTCAATCAACACCTTAACTATGTTCGCCATGGTGCTCGCGATTGGTCTCTTGGTCGATGATGCAATTGTTGTGGTTGAGAACGTCGAACGTGTGATGCAAGAAGAACATACGGGTCCAGTTGAAGCCACTGAAAAGTCGATGAAACAAATTTCAGGTGCTTTAGTAGGTATTACCAGTGTATTGACTGCTGTATTTGTGCCAATGGCATTCTTCGGTGGTACTACAGGTGTAATTTACCGTCAGTTCTCGATCACGCTGGTTACAGCGATGGTTTTATCATTAATCGTTGCTTTAACCTTTACCCCTGCTCTTTGTGCGACATTGTTAAAACAGCATGATCCAAATAAAGAACCAAGCAATAACATTTTTGCGCGTTTCTTCCGTTGGTTTAACCGTAGCTTTGATAAAGTAGCTGAGAAATATCAAGGTGGTGTCAATCGTATGACCCATCATAAGATCTTCTCTGGTGTGATCTACGTTGCTGTGATTGTTGCTTTAGTCGGACTGTATAAAATGCTCCCCTCTTCTTTCCTACCAGAAGAAGATCAAGGCATGGTTATGACGCTTGTTCAATTACCACCAAGCGCCAGCCTTGAACGGACAGATAAAGTCATCACCACCATGACCAATTACTTCTTAAATGAGGAAAAAGCCAATGTAGATACTATCTTTACAGTTTCTGGCTTCTCATTTACTGGTGTCGGGCAAAATGCTGGTTTAGCATTTATGAAACTGAAAGACTGGAGTGAACGTACAACACCTGAATCACAAATTGGTGCCATTATTCAACGTGGTATGGCACTAAATATGATTGTCAAAGATGCATCGTACATCATGCCATTGCAATTACCAGCAATGCCAGAATTAGGTGTTTCATCAGGTTTTGATATTCAGTTAAAAGATGCAAGTGGTCAAGGTCACGAGAAGCTAGTTGCTGCACGTAATGCTGTTTTAGGCATGGCTGCACAAGACAAACGTCTTGCTGGTGTTCGTCCAAATGGACAAGAAGATACACCTCAATATCAAATCAACGTTGACCAAGCGCAAGCGGGTGCAATGGGGGTTAGTATTGCGGATATTAATTCGACCATGAGCATGGCTTGGGGTGGTTCTTATATCAATGACTTCGTAGACCGTGGTCGTGTGAAAAAAGTCTATGTTCAAGGCGAATCAAGTGCTCGCATGATGCCTGAAGACTTAAACAAATGGTATGTACGTAATAATAGCGGCACTATGGTTCCATTCTCTGCATTTGCAACAGGCCAATGGACTTATGGTTCACCTCGTTTAGAACGTTATAACGGTGTAGCTTCTGCAAACATTCAAGGTACACCAGCACCGGGCGTAAGTTCGGGAGATGCCATGATGGCTATGGAAGAAATTATTGGTAAGTTACCATCTATGGGCTTAACAGGTTTCGACTATGAGTGGACTGGTCTATCTTTAGAGGAACGTGAATCTGGTAGCCAAACTGTTCCGCTTTTGATTCTTTCTCTGCTTATTGTATTCCTTTGCCTTTCAGCTTTATATGAAAGTTGGTCAATCCCTGTTTCAGTATTATTAGTAGTACCTTTAGGTGTTATTGGTGCATTTACTTTAACGTGGTTGGGAATGGTCATCAAAGGTGATCCTAACTTATCATTTAACATCTATTTCCAAGTCGCGATCGTTGCAGTCATCGGTTTGTCTGCAAAAAATGCGATTTTGATTGTAGAGTTTGCAAAAGAGTTGCAAGAACAAGGCGAAGAATTGTTTGAAGCGACATTGCATGCTGCAAAAATGCGTTTACGTCCAATTATCATGACAACTTTAGCGTTCGGTTTC
The DNA here is from genome assembly GCF_048552295.1 of Acinetobacter legionensis. Classification (NCBI taxonomy): domain Bacteria; kingdom Pseudomonadati; phylum Pseudomonadota; class Gammaproteobacteria; order Moraxellales; family Moraxellaceae; genus Acinetobacter; species Acinetobacter legionensis. Next base: position 28,868 of record NZ_JBIMCW010000031.1, on the reverse strand, counting down.
GGTGTATTGCCACTTGCTTTATCAAGCGGTGCAGGTGCCGGTAGCCAACACTCAGTTGGTTATGGTGTATTGGGTGGTGTAATTAGCTCAACACTTTTAGGTATCTTCTTTATTCCTGTGTTCTTCGTATGGATTCGTAGTATCTTTAAGTACAAACCTAAAAATCAAAATATTCAGGAGCATAAATCGTGATGCAGAAAGTATGGTCTATTTCAGGTCGTAGCATTGCGGTATCTGCACTTGCGCTTGCTTTGACAGCTTGTCAAAGCATGCGTGGCCCAGAACCCGTAGCTCAAGCAAACATACCAACAGGTTATATTCAAAATAACACTGGTACATCTATTGCTGAACAAGGTTATAAAGAGTTTTTTGCAGATCAACGCTTACTTCAAGTAATTGATCTTGCTTTAGCCAATAACCGTGATTTACGTACAGCAACATTGAACATTCAACGTGCTCAACAAGCTTATCAAATCACTGAAAACAATCAGTTACCAACGATTGGTGCAAGTGGTGGTCTTTTACGTCAAGATCAAGGTGTTGGTGCTCAAACACGTTATAATGTTGGTCTCGGTGTAACTGCTTATGAGTTAGACTTCTGGGGCCGTGTAAAAAGTTTAAAAGACAATGCTCTTGATACTTATTTATCGACCGCGAGTGCCCGTGATGCAACGCAAATCAGCTTAATTGGTCAAGTTGCTCAAGCTTGGTTAAATTATTCATTTGCCAATGCGCAACTTAAACTTGCTGACCAAACATTAAAAGCTCAACTTGATTCTTATAACCTCAACAAAAAACGTTTTGATGTTGGGATCGACAGTGAAGTTCCTGTTCGTCAGGCTCAAATTTCTGTTGAAACCGCACGTAATGATGTTGCCAATTATAAGACTCAAATTGCCCAAGCTCAGAACTTATTGAATCTACTTGTTGGACAATCAGTTCCTGACAATTTATTGCCTACACAACGTGTGACGCGTATTACCTCGAATGCTGTGTTTGCATCAGGATTACCAAGTGATTTGCTCAACAATCGCCCAGACGTAAAAGCAGCTGAATATCAGCTTTCTGCTGCTGGCGCGAATATTGGTGCTGCGAAAGCACGCTTGTTCCCAACAATCAGTTTGACGGGTTCTGCGGGTTATGCATCTACTGATTTAAGTGATTTATTTAAATCAGGTGCATTCGTTTGGTCTTTAGGCCCTAGTCTTGATATTCCTTTATGGGATTGGGGTACACGTAGAGCAAATATTAAAATTTCAGAAACAGATCAACAAATTGCATTATCTGACTATGAAAAATCAATTCAATCTGCTTTCCGTGAAGTTAATGATGCATTAGCGACTCGCCAAAATATTGGTGATCGTCTTTCTGCTCAAAAACGTTTAGTTGATGCGACCAATACAACGTATAAACTTTCAAATGCTCGCTTCCGTGCAGGTATTGATAGTTTCTTATCTGTATTAGATGCACAACGTACCTCTTACTCTGCTGAACAAGGTTTATTGCTATTAGAGCAAGCGAACTTAAACAATCAGGTAGAAGTCTATAAAACACTGGGTGGTGGTTTAAAAGCCAACACTGCGGATCAAATTGCACAACCGGCCTCTTCATCTGAATTGAAATATCATTCAAAAGATAAAAAAGTCAGTTAATATCAATTTGATGATCTAAGCTCACTTCGGTGGGCTTTTTTTATTGCTTTTTAGTGGATAATTTCCTATGTTTAAAGTAAGACATCATCAATGAATATTTAAAATGAAACTCAGTAATTTAGAAACTATTCCAGCCCATGTAATAAAGCAACAGCTTGATGTCGTTTATGGAAGCACAGTCCGCAGCAAACATGTCGGACGTGACTTTATGGCTGGTCTAAAAAATATTGTCGGTGGTGAACTCAAAGGCTATACCGAATTATTAGAAGAATCGCGTCAAGAAGCCATGAATCGTATGATTGAAAAAGCACGTGGTTTAGGTGCCAATGCAATTGTCGGTATCCGTTTTTCTACCTCTAATATTGCACAAGGTGCTTCAGAACTTTTTGTTTATGGTACTGCAGTCATTGTTGAACCGACCACGACACAACTTCCTGATCCATTTTCAAAATAGGCGAAACAGATGGATGGTTTAATTTTTAAAATTGGGCTCACACTGGTTCTGTTTTTTATTGGCTGGGGGTTTGGACGTTTTATCGAACAAAAGCATTTAAAAGAATTGGCAGACAATGAACAACGGCTTGCTCATATTCGGATTGATACCAATAAGTTCCAAGTCTCTGAAAAGCATGGACAACTCATCAGTAGTAATGTGGTCATTTCACATGATTATTTTAAATATATTATCGCGCAAATTCAGAACTTCTTTGGTGGTCGTTTAACCACCTATGAGAGTGTCGTCGATCGCGCACGTCGCGAAGCAATTGTTAGATTAAAACAGGAAGCTGAAAATATTGGAGCAACGCATATTATGGGCTTACGTTTAAGTACCACTGAACTCGGTATGCAAGGTGGAATGGTTGAAGTCTTTGCCTATGGAACAGCAACTTAATCTCACTCCTCTTTTTTAAATAATCATCATGATTTTTTCATCAGAATACATAATCGCTGTTGGACTGTCTGGTTTTGTATTCCGGTGATGTAAAGATCTGGGAATATCTAAACCATAACAAAAATGAAAAAATCTTAACTTCATGAACAGGTTAGACATCATGAAAGCTTTAGCACTTAAAATAAGTATCGGATTACTGTCTATGCTTCCATTCACAATAAATGCAGAATTGATTGTATTGGCTTCGCCACAAAGTCAAGATAAGTACTATGCAGAAAAAATCGATGATATCTTTGATTTCCACGTCGATTATGCAAAGAAAATTATTCAAAATGGTGACAATGTGATGATCTTAACGGATCAACAACTTTACCCTGATTATGTTAAAGCACTCGGTAAACAGCATGTCACTATTGCGCCTATGCAAGATATTTGGATGCGTGATTTTAGTAGTGCCAATCCCAATCAACCTGTTCTTTTTCGTTATACCGCAGCAGGACAAGGTGGAACCAAAAAGGCTCAAGCCATCTCTGATGATGTTCAATCAGACTTTAAAGCCTATAGTCAAAAGGCTGGCTTAAAATTTACCCAGACCCAACTGCTCAATGATGGTGGTAATTGGGTTGAAGATGGCTATGGCAATGCTGTGTTAAGCACCAAGTTCTTAGCTGACAATCATTTAACCGAAACCCAAGCAAGAGCACAGCTGATCCGTTTGACAGGTGCTAAACATATTGCATTTATTGAAGCGGATGAACAAGGTGGCTTAGAACATGCGGATGGCGTGGTGAGCTTTATAGATCAGAATACGTTAGTGATTAACACTTATCCTGAAGATCCCGAATACGCCAAACAGTTAAAAATTGATTTAAAACGCGGTATTCCAAATATCAAAATTCATGAAATCACCACACCTTATGATGGCAGTGAGATCTATGATGAAAAATTTGGTTCAGCTTGTGGTTTATATACCAATATGCTGGTTACGCCTGAGCGTATTTATTTTCCGCAATTTGGTATTAAACAAGATGCACTGGCATTACAGCAAATTCGTCGTCTAACCAAACGAACAGTCATCCCAATTCACTCTGCACAGGTGTGCCATATGGGGGGTGGAGTGCGCTGTATGTCATGGCAATTAAGAGGCAAAAATGCTGAATTATTATTAAACTACTTCAATAAAATACATTAAGCATTCGATTTTTACCCTTTCAAATATCCTGTTATTCTAAAAGCATTCATCTTTTAGCTCACTGCTATTTTTTTCGCTAACGAGAAGATGGATGTTGAATAATCAGCATTACGCTGCAATGACTTAATTTTATTGATACTCTTGTACTGTACTGCCTATCGGTACTGATATTCATCTTTAAAACTTTTAGGAAATTGATATTTTTTCCTATCAAATTTTAAAACAAACCGTTGTTGCGATGAGTGATGATTAAATTCTTGGCAATCCTCGTTTATCACTTGCGTCTGGTAGCGTTTAATTTTGCTATTGACCAAAATATCCGTATATTTCTTGGTTTGGGTTGACTGCATGACTAAGGTAGAAGCGCGTTCTTCAATATCTGCATTACAATGCATATCTACTTCTGCCCGATTACGTGTCACAATCAAACTGTCCAGAATTTGTTTTTTATTTTTAAGGTCATATAAATTTAAAAGTTGCATAGAAAAAGGAAAGGGCTGTGAGTGACCTGAGTAATTTAATCTTAGACCCAAAGCTCTATTTGAATCAGTGACTTTATAATTTGCAGTATCCAGCTCAATAGAATTTAAGCTAATTGCGTCCGAAACCATGCGTTCAGCAACAGCATAGTGATAAATCACCTTTAAATTTTTTGGATTAAACTTAAATAAGTCTAAAGCATAATCCCTTTCTTCTGCATTTCCTTTTACAGGAATCCATTGGGCATAGGCCATGATCATATTTGAATTATCGACCGGATCGAGTTTACAGTCGATTAAAGACTGTTCAACCTTTACAATTTTAGCCTGCTTCAATATTTGTGCGACAACTTGAGTATCATCACAAATATTTGCATAAACCGCACTGATCAATATGAATTGTAGACTGATGATTTTAAATATTATTTTCATTAGGTTTAACATGGATTTTGTGCTTATAGATAGAGACGGAACATATTAAGAAAAAGCGCTTATACAATGTATAAACGCCATCAATACACATAAAATTTATGAATTTTCAATCACTTTACTTTCATTTTGCGAATCATTTTATAAAGTGTCGATGGTGATAGACGAGAAACCAACACACCCAATTTCTCTTTACGCCCACCCACGACAATATATTCTTGACCTTTTAATAAAGCAGAAACTGTTTTCTGCGCAAAATCATCAGCTTCTAATCCATTTTCAATGGCTTCATCCTGATGTGCCTGTGCTTTTCCTGCACCATTTAAGGCATTGAAAGATACATTGGTTTTTACAAAACCAGGGAAAATAACAGAAACATTAACACCATCTTGTGCCACTTCTGCGCGTAAACTGTTTGCCCACATATGAATCGCTGCTTTTGCTGCAGAGTAAGATGCCCGATATTGCGTCCCCAATAAGCCCGCAACGCTAGAAATATACGCAATTCGCCCAGATTTTTGAGCTAAAAAGGTTGGTAAAACCAATTTGGTCAAAAACACTTGAGAGAAGTAATCAATTTCCATAATCGCACGTTCAGTTTGCATTGTGGTATCAGTAATCAGTGCCCTTTGGCTTAAACCCGCATTGTTGATCAACCAATCAATACGCCCTTTCTCATCTAAGACTTGTTCATATGCATGGCGTACTTGTGCTTCATCGGTAATATCCATTGCCACAGAAATATGATGATCTGGGTTAAGAAGACTTATACGAACTTTTTCAAGTTCTTCTAAACGTCTTGCACTTAAAACCACTTGTGCACCTTGTAAAGCACATTCAGCAGCCAAGGCTTTACCAATCCCTGAAGATGCGCCTGTAATCCAAACCACCTTTCCTTCTAAGCTTTCCATTTTATTATGCTCTTGAATATGGTGAATAAATATTAGACCACGTGACCCACCAAATCAATCAAGTGATTTGCTTTTAAAAACTAACCTTCAACTAAAAACTTTTTAAAATGTTCTGCATAATGTTGCGCCTTTTCTACATTGCGAGGATTGTATTCATCGCCAACTTTTTCTAAGCGTTTATAGCCAGTACTGGTGATCATATTAATCACACCATTTAAGGTTTTATCGACCACAAAGTTAAATTTTAACAAAGTCTTAGGGTCACGGATAAATTCTGATACACCGAGGTCAATAATTTTAACCAAATTTTTTAGTGTCACAGGCAAAGCACTGGTATCCCCTTGAATGACCTTTTGAATATTGCTGGTCGCTTCTTGCCCTAAGCTACGGTCTAATTGGTAATACATCACCACTTCAGTTGCATCTGAATCTTCAAACTTTTTAAGAATATGGTTTGCCACAGGCTTTAGACGATCATTACTAAAAAAGGAAATTGACCACGGCATATATTTTTTTAATGCCCCTTCAATCTGATCAAAAATCTGTTCAGCTTCTTTGAGCTTTTTCTTCCCTGTTGCATCTAGTGCATCATTTTTACGTTGTTCATCAAGTAAGGTTCCAAAAACCTGATCCAGCACTTGGCATGACATTTCCGTAAAGACATTACCTAATTGTTTTGCTAGATCTCTTTTTTCACCATGATTCAAACTTTGGGTAATGCTTTTTAACTCTTGGTACGTTTGCTGTTTAATCAATAAATCGATTTTATACTGCATTGTTATGTGTCCTTTTGTTGTTTTGTCCTATTCAATTTTGATCTTAGCAAAACTTGAAATATCTTGCATTGTCTTTAACCACTGCTATTTGTTGAATTTCAATCACAAATACTCTCAACAAATCAAATATCTAAAACACGCATTTGTAAATATGACTCAGTTAAAACCCCACAATATCCAACATTTGTCATATTTAAGATCGATAAAAACCACAAATGCATCTTGTATTCTCATGTTTTGATTGCTGCATTCAATTCAAGATAAATATGCCATAACAGGAATCAACATTCCTAATGAATATTTGCTACAATGAATGCAATTTTTTACTTACTTTTGATCTGTTTTTACTATGACTGATTCAGCGCAAAATATTGCTACAACCTACGATCCTACCGAGATCGAGAAAAAATGGTACAAGACTTGGGAAGAGAAAGGTTATTTCCAACCGTCTCGTAAAGGCGATTCATTCTGTATCATGATTCCGCCACCGAACGTCACAGGTAGCTTGCACATGGGTCATGGTTTTAACAATGCCATCATGGATGCCTTGACACGTTACAACCGAATGTCAGGCAAAAATACTTTATGGCAACCGGGTACTGACCATGCGGGTATTGCAACTCAAATGGTGGTTGAGCGTCAATTGGCAGCTCAAGATATTAGTCGTCATGACTTAGGCCGTGAAAAGTTCATCGACAAAATTTGGGAATGGAAAGAACAATCTGGCGGCACAATTACCCGTCAAATTCGTCGTCTTGGCTCATCTGTAGATTGGTCACGTGAACGTTTCACCATGGATGATGGCCTGTCAAATGCTGTTAAGGAAGTATTTGTAAAACTGCATGAACAAGGTTTGATTTACCGTGGCAAACGCTTGGTAAACTGGGATCCTAAACTACAAACTGCACTTTCAGACCTAGAAGTTGAATCAGATAAAGAAGAACAAGGTTCATTGTGGCACTTCAAATACTTCTTTGAAGATAAGTCTCTACGTACTCAAGACGGTCACGATTATTTAGTGGTTGCAACAACCCGTCCAGAAACATTACTGGGTGATACTGCGGTTGCAGTTGCTCCAGATGACGAACGCTATGCACATCTTGTTGGTAAAAATATTATCTTACCAATTACGGGTCGTGCGGTTGCAATTGTTAAAGATGAATATGTTGATAAAGAATTCGGTACAGGCTGTGTAAAAATCACCCCTGCACATGACTTCAATGACTATGAAGTGGGCAAACGTTGTGAACTCGCAATCATCAACATTTTCAACAAAAATGCCGAAGTTTTAGCTGATTTTGAGTTTATCGCAAAAGCTGGCGAAGCGATTTCTAAAACCATCCCAGCACCAGCTGACTATATTGGTTTAGAGCGCTTTGCTGCACGCAAAAAATTGGTTGCACAAGCTGAAGCTGAAGGTTGGTTAGACCAAATTCAACCGTATACGCTGAAACCACCACGTGGTGACCGTTCAGGTGTGATCATTGAACCATTATTGACCGACCAATGGTATGTCAAGATTGCGCCTCTTGCAGAGCCTGCAATCAAAGCAGTAAAAGACGGCGATATCAAATTTGTGCCTGAACAATACAGCAATATGTATATGGCTTGGATGAACAACATTCAAGACTGGTGTATTTCTCGTCAATTGTGGTGGGGTCACCGTATCCCAGCTTGGTACGATGCAGAAGGCAACATTTATGTTGGTCGTTCTGAAGAAGAAGTTCGTGAAAAAAACAATATCACTGCTGATATTGAATTAAACCAAGATGAAGATGTACTGGATACATGGTTCTCTTCAGGTCTTTGGACATTCTCTACACTGGGTTGGACCGGAGATGAAGCAAAAGATAAAGAAAACTATTTCTTAAATACATTCCATCCAACGGATGTATTGGTTACTGGTTTTGACATCATTTTCTTCTGGGTTGCCCGAATGATCATGATGACCATGCACTTCATGAAAAATGAAGATGGTACACCGCAAGTTCCATTTAAAACTGTATATGTACATGGTTTGGTTCGTGACGGTGAAGGTCAAAAAATGTCTAAATCTAAAGGGAACGTACTCGACCCATTAGATTTGATTGATGGTGTAGATCTTGAAACCTTAGTACAAAAACGTACCACTGGTTTAATGAACCCTAAAGATGCACCAAAAATTGAGAAATCTACACGTAAAGAATTCCCTGAAGGTATTCAAGCTTACGGTACAGATGCGGTTCGTTTTACTTTCTGTGCACTTGCCAATACTGGACGTGACATTAAGTTCGATATGAAACGTGTTGAAGGCTATCGTAACTTTGCCAACAAAATCTGGAACGCAACCCGTTTCGTGATGATGAACTGTGAACAACAGCCAATTGGTCAGGAAATCCGTCAAGATCTTTGGGAACTTCCTGAACAATGGATTGTCAGCCGTTTACAAAAAGCGGAAGCTGCCGTTCAACAAGCGTTTGCAACCTACCGTTTAGATTTAGCTGCTCAAGCAATTTATGAGTTCATCTGGAATGAATACTGTGACTGGTATGTAGAACTGACCAAACCAGTACTAAATGATGAAAAAGTATCGACTGAGCGTAAAGCAGAAGTTCGTCGTGTCCTTCTTTCTGTAATGGAAGCGTCTTTACGTCTTGCACATCCAATCATGCCATTCTTAACTGAAGAAATTTGGCAGACCCTGGCACCAATGATTGGTATTGATGGTGAAACCATCATGCTTGCGCCGTACCCTGTTCCTAACCCTGAACGTGTCAATGAACAGGCTGAAGCAGATATGCTTGGGTTACAAGGCTTGATTGGTGCTGTACGTAATATTCGTGGTGAAATGGGCTTAGGTAATGCACGTTTATTGCCTGTATTGCTTCAAAACGCGACTGATGCTGAAAAAGCACAGATTGCACGTATTGAACCATTGTTTAAAGCATTGGCTAAAGTTGAAAGCATTACCTTCTTAACCGAAGCTGAGCAACCACCATTATCTTCATCTTCTGTTGTTGGTCATGTGTCTGTATTTGTACCAATGAAAGGCTTGATTGATCCAAAAGCAGAACTTGCTCGCTTGCAAAAAGACTTAGACAAGGTTCAAAAACAGCATGACCAAATTGCTTCTAAACTTGCAAATGAAGGCTTTGTGGCTAAAGCACCTGCTGCGGTTGTTGAAGGTGAAAAGGTTAAACTTGCTGAATTTGTAGATCAGTTAGCTAAGATTAAAGCCAATATGGAGCAGATTGCGGCGCTTTAAGCTAAGCTTGCAATTTTGCCTCTAAAGAAGGAAGCTTAATTATGCTTCCTTCTTTTTTTGAGTAAAATAATGAATATTATAGAAGAATTTAAAGAATATCTATTAAAGCAAAATTTAGAAATCAAAGAACCTGCAACCTTGATTGAGGTCGAACAATTTGAACAACAATATAAGCTCAAGCTTCCGCAAATTTTGAAAGCGTATTTTACACTTTGTAATGGTTCAGGTGAGATGAATTGTAATAATGAAGGATTTTCATTTTTTACTTTAGCTGAATTTAGACCTGTAAAAGATTTAAAAGGGATTGAAAACTTTCCTCATGCAAATTGCTTTGTATTCTCTGAGTTCTTACTCTGGATTACCGCGTATGCAGTAAAACTAGACGAATATGGCAATGAATTAGGCATTTATGAAATCTGTAATACGCATAATAAGGTTTGTAATAGTTTTGAAGAGTTTATTTTACTCATAATGAAAGATGATTTAGAAATACTTGATCGATGATGTTTTTCCGTACAGCATTCAACAATTTCATATCCATTTAACTTAAAGATTAGTTATCAAAATAAAGCGAATTGATACACTCTAATTTTTCAAAAATTACCCTCACCCTAGCCCTCTCCCACAGGGAGAGGGGACTTCCATTACTAATTTTATCGTTATTTGATACACAATAGGTTTCTCTCCTTTCAACAGAGAATTAAAGAGAAATGACTTAAAATATTTGCATAAACTCCACAACCTCAATCTTCCCAAAAATGTGGCAGAGACACTCTTTGAGAGTTTAATAATTATTCGATACACAATGAAGCTCCCTCTCCTTTCAGCAGCGGGTTAAAGAGAAGTAACTAAAAATGTGTGCATAAATTCCACAACCTCAATCTTCCCTAAAATGTGGAAGAAACACTCTTTGAGAATTGAATAGTTATTCGATACACAAAGAGATTCCCTCTCTTTTCAGGAGAGGGTTAGGGAGAGGTGTCTTTCAACTCAATACAGATATTCCATAAATCCGCCAATACCACCTCACTGCGATTCAATACATCATCATTCCAATAACGAATAACTTTAAGCCCCAAAGCCTCTAAAAACTGAGTTCTTCCATTATCATAAGCTACGCCCACATCTGTATTATGTTGCCCACCATCCAACTCAACCACTAAACCCAATTCATGACTGAAAAAATCGATGATATAAGGCTCAATCACATGCTGACGACGAAACTTTAAATTCATAAATCGTTGAGCTCGTAAAAGTTGCCACATAAGATGTTTCCCATTTGTGGCATCGTGTCGCATAGATTTAGCGTATTTTAATAATTTGGGGTTTAGCTTCATTTTATTTTCCCTCACCCTAACCCTCTCCCAAGGGGAGAGGGGACTTCCATAAAACCACTATTCCTTAAGCTGATCCAAAGCTGTCCCCTCTACAGGATTTCTTTTCCAATAATAAGGTTGGAAAAATCGAAGCAACAAACGCCACGGTGTCATCCAGACAATACGCGCATTGCTCTTCTTATTCTTACTGATGCGTTGTGCCAAATAACCACACACTTGCTCAGGTGGGTCAATCACAAACATAAATAACCATTTCATTTTATGCCAGTTTTTAACTTCACCTTGTTGCCAAGAAGAAATCAATAAATCTGTTGCCACCATTCCGGGGCTGAGCGTTCCAATCAAAATATTACTATTTTTGGTTTCTTTATTTAAAGCATGATTCAGATAAGCAACTGCTCGTTTACTGGTTGCATAAGGCGTCATCCCCGCACTCCATTCACCACGACTACCCCAACCTTCCATATTAAAAATTTGCCCAAAACCTTGCTGCATCATTCCTTTTAAAGCCACTTGCGAACCCAACATCGAACCAAGCACATTAGTTTTGATTACACTTTCCAAGTCTGAGCTAGCAATCTCGGTAAATGCTCTTGCTGCATTACAGGTACCGGCATTGTTAATCCAAACATTGACCTGACCAAATCTTAAAACTGTTTCTTCCCATAAGTTGTGTAAATCTTCATATTGAACCACATCACAGGTCACCCCATAAATTCGATTTGGTGCATAGCGTTGCGCAAAGCCTGCAACAACTTGATTTAACTGTTGTGCATTTCGTGCCGAAATCATCACAGACCAACCTAACTTTAAAAAAGCTTCTGCCAAAGCAAAACCAATTCCACGTGTACCTCCTGTAATCACGACTGATGAAGCTTGATCAGAATTTGATGCGTTCAAAATATTCCCCATTGTGGTGATAAATCAGTATGGACAGCAAACTGGCATGTGATAAAACACACGATGATATCTCCAATTTAGGACATTGAGCATCAAAAAATCAATTTTTAAGATAGAATCTTCAACATTCAAAATCATTGAATGATTCAAATTCTATGAAAAACAAAATCTTATTATGCATCACCCTTATTTTTCTTATTGGCTGTCATGAGAAGCCCAGCACATCAACTGAAAGCAAGCCAACCAAACAAGAAAGCCCCCAATCAACTGAAACCACAGTAGAACCTATTGAGATTGCTGCTCATCCTGAGCCAGACCACCTCGTCAATAATCCAACACTGCTCCCTCAAGGTTATTTAGTCGGTACGACATATCTCAAAAAGCCATTACTCATCGATTTTGATGGAGATGGAAAACGAGATGCTTTCCAAGTCTTAAAGAATCCCAATAAAAAGGGCATGAAATATCTGTTTGAATTCCGTATTTCGGACAGTGATAAAGTTTATTATTATCAAAATAATGAAGAAGGTGATGATTTAGATATTTTTGCTAAGTTCGAAGTCGCGCCTAAAACAAATATCTATGTCGATGAAGAATATCGCTTTGGAAAAAATGGCGATATTATTGCTAACGAACAGATTGACCCTAAACATTATTTAAAGTTTAAGGGTAATGGTGTTTCAGTCAGTGTCCTCGAAGAAACCTGTGCTGCATCTGCTTTCTTCTTAACAGATGATAAAATTAAACGGATTTATCTCTGTTAAATCTATTTTTCATCCGCAAAAATCGCATTTGCCCCAATCACTTTAGAAATCTTTACTTGGTCTTGTTTGAATAAAGCATAGATTTTTACTTTAAGTGTTTCACTGGTAAAAGTCCCGTTTAAATTCAGCAAAATGGGTTCATCACTCAATGAACCTTTGCCGTGATATTCTTGATTAATATCGTTGGTGGTCGCCTGATTGACCACTACAAAATGCCCCGCAATACCAGCAGCCTGACCACAAGCTAAACTTTGTGGTGACCAATCCCCTACTTTGATCTCAGGTTTTAAAGCATAGCCTTTACTTGCTAATATTTTCTTTTGCTGTGCTGTTGTCATGGGAAAATTCAGTATCTTTTGCTGACCTTTCCAGTTTACCGCTAATTGACTCGATAAACATGATGCTCGAAAAGGACCCGCACTACCTGACTCTGCACCTTCGTTAGAATCATCACATTGCGAAATAACTTGAAAAGTTGCTTCTCCACACTGCAACACTTTAGATCTATAGATTTTATATTGATTGGACTGCGCACTCACTGATTCAGCAAATAGACAGAGGCCAAAGAATGCTATTAAATACACTAAAAAATTGGAATATGTTTTAGACACCATCATTTTTGTACACGTCATTAATTGTTTAATCGCAAATTGATTTTATCTTAAACATTTATTTTCAACTCATTAAAACACTCAATAAAAGACCAACCATTTGAAATTTATAATAATATAACTCAGATATCCCCAAGATGTTGATTAAACCAGAAGATGAATACAAAAGCTTGATAAAATACATATTTTAAAATACAGATAATTCAATCACAAAAAAAACGATATGATGATGAAAAATATAATAATATTCAACAGTAGTGTTCTATCACTATTTTTGGGCTCGCTTAATTATGCAGCGACTCCGCAAGTACTTGAGAAAACGGCCATACAAATTTTTTAAAATGCAAAGTTTCAAAAAACCAATCAATGGAACGGTCAAAAATTTCAAAGAAACCATTTCGAATACAGAAATCAAGCTTGCAGTGTGGGTGTATGCAAAAATTGGTCATTAAGTTATTTTTTAATTTTAACTCAATCATTTATCGGTTTGTTTTTAGATTCAAATTAGACAGGCTGGGTCTAAGGTGAAACACGATAAATAAAAATCAATAATTATCAGTATCTTAAAAATAAACCAGAATATCTTATTGCATCAAGTTAGTGCATAAATTCCAATATAGTGCATGCTTTTGCTTTATATCGAGTCTTAATAATATTTTGAAATTGTTGATCTATTTTTTCATACAGCCAAACACTTCACGGATTCAAATCGTTGGTTATACTTGAACCAATTTGTGACAGATAGCACCAAAAAGAATCGTATATGCAAAACGTTGATCTACTCTTTCTCTTGCTTGGCGCAGTGCTTGTACTCGCTATGCATGCAGGCTTTGCTTTTTTAGAGCTGGGAACAGTTCGCCATAAAAATCAAGTCAATGCACTCAGTAAAATTATTACTGACTTTTCAATCTCAGCAATCGCCTACTTCTTTGTTGGTTATTACATTGCCTATGGCCAACATTTTTTTCATACAGGTACTACGCTTTCAACTGAGCATGGCTACAATTTGATGCGTTGTTTTTTTCTTTTGACCTTTGCTGCAGCAATCCCCGCCATTGTTTCTGGTGGCATTGCAGAACGTGCCAAAATGCGTTCTCAAGCCATTGCGACCCTGTTTATTGTGGCGCTGGTTTATCCTTTTTTTGAAGGGATCGCATGGAATGGTAATCTCGGCTTACAAAAGTGGTTAGCGGATACGTTTGGTGCTAGTTTCCATGATTTTGCCGGTTCTGTTGTGGTACATGCGATGGGTGGCTGGATTGCACTTGCAGCAGTGTTACTACTTGGTGCACGTCATGGGCGCTATAAAAAAGATGGTCGCGTTAGTGCACACCCCCCCTCTTCTATTCCTTTCTTAGCACTCGGTTCTTGGATCTTAATTGTTGGTTGGTTTGGCTTTAATGTCATGAGTGCTCAACGCTTAGATGCAATCTCAGGTTTAGTCGCTATGAACTCACTCATGGCAATGGTAGGCGGCACACTTTCTGCAAATTTCTTTGGAAAAGAAGATCCGGGGTTTTTACATAATGGCCCCTTAGCAGGCTTGGTGGCAATCTGTGCAGGTTCTGATGTGGTTCATCCAATTGGCGCTTTATTTATTGGTATCTGTGCCGGTTTTCTGTTTGTTAAACTGTTTACCTATACACAAAATAAACTCAAAGTTGATGATGTACTCGGTGTTTGGCCATTACATGGGGTTTGTGGTGCATTTGGTGGTATTGCTGTGGGTCTATTTGGTCAGCAGTGGTTGGGAGGGATCGGGGGAGTATCTTTGATGTCTCAGATAATAGGTACGCTACTTGCCATTTTACTGGCTTTAGCTGGTGGATTTGCTGTATATGGTATACTTAAAGCGACTATGGGTATTCGTTTAACACAAGAAGAAGAGTTTCGAGGTGCAGATTTATCAATTCATAAAATTTCTGCAAACTCTGAGGATGCAATGTTTTAATCGTTTATACCAGCAGGTTTTATTTTTTATAAATTTTGCGGCTGAAAAGCCGCTTTTTATAGCATCTAAATGACTATACAATAATTTAAAAATAAAATTTTTAAAATAAGCTTATTCATTCTCAAGAGCAGTTACTTACAAAAACCATCTTAAAATAATCGTTGATGTTTCTATTTATTAATAGATCAATTTATAAAATTCCAATTATATAATCATTAAGCTTAGTTTAAGTTTGTTTTTTTCTAATACACGCAGATTAAAATATTTAAATTGAGCAAAACAACACATGTCTTATTGCGACTCAAATAAATTTTTCTTAAGTAACAGTTTATTGTTAGGAATATTATTTTTAATATTGTTCTTTGTCTTTCCCGTGGGTGGCGCAATCGATATGTATTTTATCCAACCGTGGATAGATAGTACTGGTCATTTTCCACTCAAGAACAATTGGTTTCTTATTGAAGTTAATCACAAGTTGCTTAAACATATTATCATTGCCTTCTATATTACAGTATTCATTTCATGGATTGCTTCTTTTAAAGTTGCGAAATTAAAATCGTATCAATGGCAATTGGGCTATTTGTTCATTGTCAGTGTTTTATCCACAGCAGTAATTGGCATTTTCAAATCCCACTCAGCTCATGCCTGCCCTTGGTCTATGACTGAGCAAACCGCTCTAGGCTATGTTTGGGATTTTTCTGCAAGCCACGGAGGCTGCTTTCCTGGTGGGCATGCCAGCACAGGTTTTTCATTGCTTACAGGTTTTTTTGTATTTAGACGATCAAATTCTAAAATTGCTTATCTTTTCCTAGCCCTAGGTTTAACACTTGGCTTGATTACGGGGTGGGGGCAAATGATGCGTGGTGCGCATTTCCTTAGCCATAACCTTTGGACAGGTTGGATTATTTTTACTTTTAACTTAATTGTGTATCGTATATTTTATAAAAAATTTACCAGATAACGACTCTAAAATTATAAATGATATATCGCACAAAATTATTTTATTATAAATGCATCTCTAAAAATACATCAGATATTTAAAAGCGAATTACTGTTACTCTGGTTTATTTGATCGCTCATCTATTTTTATTTCAATCTAAAATGCCAAATCAAGTGATACTTAGCTATATTCATCACTAAAAGAATTACATTTTTGTCATAATTTAAATATTAAATTATTAAACCAATCTTAATTTTTACAAATTATTATATTTTGTTTATACTTGTGCCAATTTAGTAATCTTATACGTGCAAAATATGAGTAATTTTTCTAAATTTCTCCGCAATTCGCTTAAAATTCAAGACCAGAATATTCAGTCTTATCAGTTAGGTGATGGCAAAGTGTGGCTTAAAAAAGCCTCTGAACGCCACTCGGCTTGGATTTATATCCCATTAAAATGGGTTGCACGTATACTCAATATTGAAGCACTAACCCCTATTCCAAATTATGGTGGAAGCAAATCGATTTATTGTGAAGTACATCGTCTGACAGAATTAAATTCACTTGGTATTCCAACACCACAAATTTTAGCTAATTGTTCACAAGGTCTATTGATTGAAGATGCTGCTGATCACGGTGAAGATGTCATGCAACTTGATCAAGCATTGGCAAAAATGGAAGGAAATACTGCTAAAAAGCTTGAATTTTATCGTGAAGCAATTTTTGCTATTCAAGCTGTACACCAAAAAGACAGTTATTTGAGTGAGGCGTTTGCACGAAATATTTTAGTGAATAATGACAAAGCATTTACTTTTATTGATTTTGAAACTGATCCTGGGGAAGTCCTCGAATTAGAAACCTGTCAAATTCGAGATTGGTTATGCTTTATTTTCTCCACAGCATTCCGTTTTAATGATGACGAGCTTGCACAAGCGTGCGATATCCTGATTGCAGAAATTTATCCAAGTAAATCAAAATACAACGAGATTTGCCGTATAGGAAATAAACTCAATTGGGTTGCAAATTTCAATTTGGGTAAACTTGGCAGTGATGGTCGTAGAATGCAAAAATGTTTAGAATTTTTTCAGTATATGAAGAAAAATGAGCCCCTTCCGCTAATGTAGAAATGGGATCATTTATTTTTTAAGTATTTTACTTTTCTGTTTTGATATGGCACTGAATTGGGATTTTGACCAAAACACTGAGTCCGCCCAATTCTTCACTACGTGATAAAGACAGTTCACCGCCTAAATGTTGAATGGCTTTATCCACGATCGACAATCCCAAACCACTCCCCACTTCCAAGTGATGATGTACACGATAAAAACGTTTTAAGACTTTGTCATACATATCAGGATCAATTCCAGAACCACTATCCTCAATTAAAACATAAGCAAAACCATGAATATCTTCAAATACTGAAATATTAATCATGCCTGAAACAGGTGTATATTTTATTGCGTTATCGATTAAATTAAAAATGATTGAATGAAGACTATGTTCTACACTTCTTAAAGTCACTATTTCATTACGTACAAAGCCAAGATCGATATCTTTTTCCATTGCAAGATTCATCAACTGTTCTACACAATTAAGTGCTACATCATTCAGCTTAAATTGAGTCACTTGAACTTCATGACTCAATGAGGAATCTTGCTTTGCCAAGGCAAGCAGTTGCGTTACTAGGTGCTGCATCCGTGCTAAACCTTTACTTAAATTTTTCAGATTTTCCTCTTCAGGAAACTGGCTCATTAAAATTTTAGTTTGCAGATTCAAGGCAGTAATTGGTGTACGTAACTCATGTGCAGCATCTGCTACAAACTGTCGCTGTTCTTGCTGAGCAATAGAAATTCGCTCAAATAAATGATTCATTTCTTGAATTGTAGGCAATAATTCTTCTGGATAATGTTCATTTTGAATCGCAACCAATGAATTTGAATCACGTTTTGCGAGTTCAGATTTAAAGTCTTCAAGGGGCTTTAAACTACGGCGAATAATATAAACCAAACCGAGTAAGGCAAAAGGAATAATTAATAAATAGGGAAGAAACATACTTCCAGCCAGCTCTAAAGCCAAATGCTCTCTAACTTTTTCCTGTTGACTGATTTGAATTTGAAAATTAGTGGTAGGTAAGATATAGGTAATCCAAGTACCATGCGCTGTTTCTTGGCTATAAAAACCTGCTTTTTGCTTAGGTTCAACGATGACATGATGAGGCGTACTTTGGGTTTGACTTGGGTCAGCATATGCCCAAACATCAATAAATAAATCCTCTTCATGGTAACGTTTATGTATATCAAAATGACTTTGGATAGCACGTGGATTTAATTCCACTCGCTCTGCCAAATAGACCATTTGTGCATCTAAAATTTCATTAATCTCTTCTAAAGAAATTTTATAGGCTGAAAAAACCAACACACAACCAAGTAAAATACTAAAAATAGATGTATAACGAATTAAACGTTTTCTTAAGGAAAATGCAGATTCCATGTTATTCCGCTTTTTGTGGTTGCCCCAAACGATAACCTAATCCACGAATTGTACGAATAATATCTTTACCCAATTTTGATCGGATATGATGTACATAGACTTCAATTGTATTACTGTTGATTTCACTATCAAAAGCATACAATTTATCCTCTAAATTAGATTTAGAAAATATTTTATTGGGATGGGTCATTAACGGAATGAGAATCGCCCATTCACGATTTGAAAGTTCCACTGTTTCACCTTTTAGAGTTGCAATATGCTGTTCAACATCTAAAACAATTTCACCATTTTTCAATAAATTTGATGCGTTTCCTATCACTTCTTTTGTTATATCACCTGTGCGACGTAATAAGGCATGGATACGAGCTACCAACTCATCAAACTCATAAGGCTTAATCAAATAATCATCCGCGCCTTGATTTAAACCTTCAACACGATTTTGTAATTGATCACGTGCTGAAATAATCAGTACAGGTAAACTTGAACGTTGACGAATTTGCTTTAAGACCTGCATCCCATCCATCATGGGCAAGCCTAAATCAAGTAAGACCAAATCAAATTGTTTCTCAGAAATAAGCTTGAGGCCATCTAAACCATTATTCACCCATTCCACATCAAAGCCCTGATATTTCAATAATGTTTTAGATGATTCTGCAATCATAAAATCATCTTCTATCATCAAAATTTTGGTCATGGTTTATATCCTTTCAATCAGCTTTGTACAGCACACTGGTGCAACATATTATTTTTTTGATCTATGACTTGAGTTTGGACATTTAACAAACTCAAAAGACTTGGAAATAAATTATCTTGACTCAATGTTGCCTGTTTTTGTTGATTTAAACAATTGATTTGTTTTGCTGCTACAGATTTCCATGCATCTGAAAACCACATCACCATTGGTACATGGGTTTGTTGAGTAGGCGCAATCGCATAAGGTGCACCATGCAAATACATACCACGTTCACCTGTAGACTCACCATGGTCAGATAAATACCAAAAACCTGTGCGATAGTTTTGTTGCTGTTTTAAAGTTTCAATCATTTGATTTAGAATATGATCTGTATAGACAATCGAATTATCATAAGTATTAATCAATTCAGTCGATGAACAACCTTGTATCGCATTGGTTTCACAAGTCGGTTTGAATTTTTTGAATTCATTTGGTGCACGTTTATAATAAGCGGGTCCATGACTTCCCATTTGATGTAATACAATCAAATGCGCTTGCTTATCATCTTTTGGCAATTGACTTAAATATAGGTTTAAGCTATCGACTAAAATTCCATCTTGACATTCGCCATCTTTACACCATTTTTTCTCTAAATTTTGAGGAATTACAAACTTCTCAACGCGATCACAAGCACCTTTACATCCTGAATTATTATCAATCCACGTTACCTTGTAACCTGCGCGTTGCGCGATATCAAGCAGTCCCTCTCGATGACTTGCCAGTTGCTCATCATAGCTTTTACGAGGCATACCTGAAAACATACAAGGCACTGAAACTGCTGTTGCTGTACCACAAGAACTGACTTGAGAAAAATTAATTAGGCCCGTCTGCTTGGACAATTCAGGATTAGTGTTCTTTGCATAACCATTTAAAGAAAAACTCTCTGCACGTGCGGTTTCACCAACTACCAAAACCATCAATTTAGGTTTATGTTGTAAAGCAACATCGTCGACTAAATGTGCATCTTCACCATAACGAATCAAAGGTAGATTTTTTTTCGGTGCTTTTTTATGAAAATAAGAAAGTGTTGAAGCTACTGCATTTTGCGGAGAAATCATGCCTTTTAAATCACGATGCTCGCGAAAAATAGCAGCATAATCCACATAGAAAACAAATAATAATGCTGCAATTACAGCGAAAGAGCCCGCAATATTTATGCTTTTAAATAATAATATTTTGCCAATTTTTTCTGGTTTAATTTTTACCCAAAAAATAATGATGATGGGTAAAACAACAAATCCCAGTGTCCAAACCAAAAATTGCAAAGAAAGTAAGTCTGACACTTCACTAGGATCTGTTTGTACCATATTTTGAATTTGATCAGGCGAAATGACTACACCCAATGAGTTGACAAAATAAGCACTAAATCCACCAATGAAGACCAAGACAATTGCAAAAAATTTTGCTGTCCATTTCCAGTCTAAAATTTGTAATAATAGATTATATAAAGCAACCAGCACAAAACCTGTCGCGATCAGAAACAGCTGTGCTTTAATCCCCTGATAAGGCGTTAGAGACTGAACCTTATTTAAAAAACTAAAATTCAGGCACAAGCCTAACCACACTGCGACAATAAAATTAAAAGCAGTTAGTGAAATTGAGACTTCACGTCGTTTTATACGCTGTATTAAGTTAGACATTACTTTGGCAATACTCTTTTCAATGGGGTTAAGTTAAAAAATGAAGCTTAAACTGAACTTAAAAAGCACTTTCCCAAGCATATTGCACCACTGATCTTAATTGTAACTACCTTTACATTTCTCACGATCTGAGAAAATTAAAATCAAATAAAGCATCTACAAAAAAAATGAGTATTATTTTATAGCCCGTAGATTATAATACTGCTTATTCCATTCACAATAATTCATTTAAAGTTAATATTTTTGAGATAAAGTTATTTTAAATCCAAAAAAGTAATAATACACGAATTGATTTCTACATATTTTAAAATGGCGAAAAAGTAATTTTCTATTTTTCAAGCAATGCAAAACACATCAATATTTAATTAAAAAATAAAGACAAAACCACATTAAATCAAAGACATTTATACATAAATTAAACTTTATTAACCATACAATGTATTTTACTTTTATAATACATTGTGGGCTTATTTATTCCCAAGAAAAATTATTTAATTCAATCAAAACCTGACTAACCATAACACTACATATTAAATATTGATCATAGCTATTATCAAAATTTAAGTTCATAATATTATGAATGACGTATCTTTTTGATCCAATATATTATAGGGATTTGACAAAAAATGCCTATCACTAAAATCAAACTTAAATAATTAAAATATCCCAATTGATCGCCAATCATGCCACTTAAGGTATACAACAACCCACTGATTGTTGCCATAATCGAGACCTGAAAGGTAAAATCTGTACCTGCATATTCTTGACGGCTATATTGCATCACTAATGTTAAAATTATGACTAAAAGCATTGCAGCAAACAGATCTTCTAAAGCATTAATCAAATAAATTAACCACGGTGCTACAAAATGAGATTGTTCATATTGAGCTGCTAACCACACAAACCCTGCTAAACTGATCAATTTCAAAATAGAAAATAGGATTAAGGCTTGCTGACGCTTTAGATTTTTTAACATTAAACTGGCCAAGCCTGCACCCAATAATGCAGAAAATGCCCCTAACATTGTGATATAAATGCCGATTTGAGAAAGGCTCAGCTGTAGATCAACCAACAAAGGTTTAGTTATTGGACCTGTAAAGCCATCGGTTATTTTGATGCTACAAAGCACAAAGAACCATGCTCTTAGTTTTTTATTGACAAAGAAATAAGTTAAATAACTTTTAAGTTTTTCAATAAAGTGCTGTGTAGCGTCATCGTGTAAATGTGTTAAAGCAGTCTTTTTCAAGTGTTTGGGTTCGTGGTAAAAGCAAATAGGGATTGTATTTAAAGCCACAATTCCTGCTAAAATCAAAAACGTACTTTGCCAACTTAACCAGTCCATTGCCCATAAGATTGCCCCGCCCCCAACAATAAATCCTAAACGAGAGCCAATGACTTGAATCATATTCCCGATATGTTGCTGATCCCCTTTTAAAATACTAACGGCTAAGCCATCCGTTGCAATATCTTGGGTTGCACCCACACTGTTCATACAGAGCAAAGCCATAAAAAACAATAATAAATAGATCGGTTCATTCAGGGATTGGATCGGTAAAAAAGATAAAATGGTCAAGATAGCAATGGTTAAAAGTTGGGTTGGAATAATCCAACTGCGATAATGCCCTTTGGAATCATGTCCAAAACTGTCCACAAAGGGCGCCCACAAAATCTTAATTGCCCAAGGGGCCATGAGTAATCCAAAGCCACCGATATGTGCCAATGACACGCCTTGTGATCGCAAAATTACTGGTAAAGCATGCGTCATAAATCCTACAGGTAAACCCTGTGCCCAATACAATGAAAATAACAACAAATAGGTGTGTCGCATGCAATCTAAACTCGAATGATGTCAATATAAATGGGCGTAACTTGATTCTGTATGTATTGCTTTTATCTACGAATTTTGTAATATTTACATTTTGCAGATCGTTACTATTAAGCAAAAACCAAAATCAATGCAAGAGTAATCATATAAAAATACAATGTCACAAAATTTTCCAATGATACCTGATCAAGTACCTCAGCGTGGTACAAACACCAGTCGTAATATTTTTAAAAACCTTTACTTAGTTCAAGGCTGGGGATTTGAAGGTGAATTTCCCAATTTACCTAAAGCGGTGGTATTTATTGCGCCACACACCTCTAATTATGATGGTTTATATGCCTTCCTCGCGATGTTAGGTATTGGTGTTAAAGTCACAATTTTTGGAAAAGATAGCCTGTTTAAAACGCCACTTAAAGTACTTTTTGAATGGATGGGTGTCATTCCTGTTCATCGTGATTCACCACATGGACTCACCCAACAGATTGTTAAAATCATACAAGAGCAAGATAAAATTTGGATTGCGATTGCACCTGAAGGTACCCGGAAAAAAGCTGAAAAAATTAAAAGTGGTTTTTATCATATTGCTATGGGAGCCAAAATACCGATTGCAATTTTCTCATTCGATTATGAGAAAAAGCAAATTCACTGCTTAGGAACATTGCAACCTACAGGAGATTATGAGCAAGATTTAGCAGAAATTTTAGCGCGTTTTAAAGGTAATTTTTCACCTAAACGGCCTAATTTTTTATCAATTCCTTTACAAAAACTTTTGAAAAATAACTAGAAAAAACAGAGACAATCTGTTCAGATGTGCAACATACATTTTGATCAAAAGTAATACTCCATGCGTTTTAAACAACTTGGTTTTATAGGCTTATTGGGTCTAGCCCTTGTTGGCTGTGACAAAACTACCAAAACTCCAACACAGACCACTGCAATTAAAGCACGTGAGCCTGTTATCGCGATTGCTTTAGGTGGCGGTGGAGCAAAAGGTTTCGCTCATATTGGCGTGCTCAAAGTTTTAGAATCACACGGGATCAAACCTAAAATTGTGACTGGAACCAGTGCCGGAAGTTTTGTTGGCAGTATTTATGCCAGTGGTAAAACACCATTTCAAATGCAGCAAATTGCACAACAATTGAAAGAATCTGATTTGCGTGATTTAACTATAAATAGCCAAGGTATTGTTCTTGGTCAAAAACTACAAGATTATATCAATCGGAATGTTGCGAATAAACCTATTGAGCAATTTCCAATCCGTTTTGCAGCAGTTGCCACACGCTTAGACAATGGTAAAAAAGCTGAATTTATTAAAGGAAATGCAGGACAAGCAGTCCGAGCTTCTTGCAGTATTCCGAATGTTTTTGTACCAGCCACAATTGGTCATACAAAATATGTTGATGGTGGTTTAGTTAGCCCAATTCCTGTCCAGACTGCGCGTGATATGGGAGCTGATATCGTGATTGCAGTTGATATTTCTGCTCGTCCAAGTGGCAGCCAACCCATGAATATGTGGGGCTTATTGGATCAAACCATTAACATCATGGGACAACAAAGCATTAACAATGAGTTGGCTCAAGCAAATATTGTTATTCAGCCTAAAGTTGGACACTTAGGTACACTTGATCTTAAGTCGAGTAACCAAGCCATATTAGAAGGTGAAAAAGCAGCCCAAGGCAAAATCATTGCGATTCAAGCTGCAATTAATAACTTTAAAAAAACACCTGCTGCATTAAAACCTGCACCACGGGCAAAATTTTAATACCGCAATAACGGTCATATAATCAATAATGCTTTAAAACGAGAATAATCACGTTTTTATATGCAGCACTAAAATGATCTGCTACATTGATATAGATGATCCGTCATCTATATCAATGATAATCACTCGAGTAGATGTATGAACTTTATTTTTGAACCGTGGCATTGGTTTGTACTTGGCATATTGCTGATCTTATCTGAACTTCTACTACCAGCATTTGCGGCTTTGTGGTTTGGTATCGCTGCAGTTATAGTCAGCATTTTATTGTGGTTATTCCCAAGTATGAGTTTCACCTTGCAAGTCGTTTGCTGGATTATCTTATCTATCATTTGTACTGTGGCTTGGTTTAAATTCATTAAACCCTTATCTGTAGATAAAACTAAAGCTGGGCTTTCTCGTGAAGCAACCATTGGTCAAACGGGTATGGTCATTCAAACTGGGCTTAGCCATGATCAAATTCGTGTCCGCTTTCCAATGCCTGTTTTGGGTTCTGATGAATGGAATTGCCGTACGTTATCGCCTGTACAAGTAGGTGACCGTGTACGAGTGACTGATATTTTAGGTAATGATCTAGTTGTACAACTACATTCATCATCTTAATAATGAAGAATAAAGAGGAAAATTAAATGGGTTTTGGTTCTATTGTTGTTTTAGTCTTATTTCTATTTGTGGCTGTGACCATTTTCAAAGGTGTCCGTATTGTTCCTCAAGGTTATAAATGGATCGTACAACGCTTAGGTAAATATCACATCACACTGAGTCCTGGTTTAAACTTCGTCATTCCATATGTGGATGAAGTTGCTTATAAAGTAACCACAAAAGATATTGTTCTAGATATCCCATCACAAGAAGTAATCACACGTGATAACGCTGTATTAGTGATGAATGCCGTGGCCTATATCAATTTAACCACACCAGAAAAAGCCGTGTACGGTATCGAAAACTACACTTGGGCAATTCAAAACTTGGTGCAGACTTCCCTACGTTCAATCGTTGGTGAAATGGACCTAGATGATGCATTGTCATCACGTGATCATATCAAAGCGAAATTAAAAGCAGCAATCTCTGATGATATCTCCGACTGGGGCATCACACTAAAAACTGTGGAAATTCAAGACATTCAACCATCACACACGATGCAATCAGCGATGGAAGCCCAAGCAGCAGCCGAACGTCAACGTCGTGCAACTGTAACCAAAGCAGATGGTGAAAAACAGGCCGCTATTTTAGAAGCTGATGGACGTTTAGAAGCTTCTCGTCGCGATGCTGAAGCTCAAGTTGTATTGGCTGAATCTTCACAGCGTGCTATTGAAATGGTGACCTCTGCTGTAGGTGATAAAGAAATACCTGTTGCCTACTTATTGGGTGAGCAATATGTCAAAGCTATGCAAGACATGGCCAAATCCAATAATGCCAAAACGGTTGTGTTACCTGCGGATATTATGAATACGATTCGCGGTGTGATGGGCAGAAATTAATTCTGAAATTTAAAAAATTGCTCAAAATAGGCAACCGATGTGTTGCCTATTTTTATCTTGAAATAGGTTTTTGCATTAACATGCCCATAAGGTCTGATTCAGTAATATAATTCGCGATTGAATAAGCCCAAACTTCACACATAGCACACCCTCAATTGGTCTTGTTTCAACCGAGCTCTATTCCAACGTGGAAATATCTCCACTTAGTTTGGTTCTAATACAAAGTGGTATGCCTAATCGGAGCGGTAAACAAGGTAGCAATCAAACCTATTCAGATGCGACTATTCAATCTTTCAATCTTATTTGATGATTAAATCCTTATTCTAATTGTATTTAAGTATGGGCACAGGCTTTGTTTAAAGCTTGATTAAATTATGAGGGCTTGATTAAACAGCTTTAGATTTTTTCACTATTTTTAGAAGACAAAAGTATATTGAGATTACGATTCGCTATTAAAAAGTCATTGTATACTTCACCTACTTTTAAACATGAGATGCCAGCTTCACAAGATTTAAAATTTTCGTTGATCAAATAAGGTGAATGGAAGCCTAAGCAAAAATAAGCTGGATATCGCCCCCAATGGCATAAGCTCCATAGAGGTATCGATGCTAAAACACTACAAATAATATTAGTGATTTACTCTATCAGACTCCACCAAGTGAACAACTCAATTCCATCTATACTGATGGAGCTTATGATACTAAAAGCTGCTAACGGGTGATTTCAGACAAATTGGCACATATGGTGATCCCTAAGAAAAAATGTCAAGCCTTGAAAAAATACAAAAACTTGCTCATTAGAATGCAATGAGCTGCTTCGAGCAGCCAAACATTTAGGTAGGATACTATGGAAAAATGGTCAGGTTACCCTCAGAGAAGTTTAGTAAATACCAAGATGCGCTGCATAAAATTATTTGGCGACAAACTAAGCACAAGGAACTTTCAAAGTCAGGGCGTTGAAATCTATGTACCTTGCGCATTAATAATGCTCGTGTATTAAACAGATTCAGTGAATTAGATAGAACTCGCACCCGAATTGTGGTCTAAACTTGACTTATGCAAAGGAATTTAGACTTTCGAATCTTTGTGCAACAAAGCCTATTCAATTGATTACCCCACATTGAGGGGGATTCATCAAATTTAAATGATTCAAAAATATTTCTTTAGTGCTGAGAGATAAATAAATCACCACATTACATTAAGTTTAAATTGTAACCTCATAAATTTTTTGTACTGTCGCATGGATTGAGCATTTAAATCAATTTCGCAGGTAATGTTCCACTTTCATATATGAAATTAACAAAAATCCTTTTTGCTAAGGTGACAAACCTGTACTTAAAACAATCTTAGTACTCATGTCTTCATTCATAGCGATATCATGTCGAATTAAACTATGCAAAAAACAGTGTTAATCTATCTTATCTAAGTACTCTATTTAAGTACTCTATTTAAGTACTACTGATGAGCATTACTTTATTGAAAATCTGATTTAGCTTTTTCTTGCCAATAAAAATTGAGAAATTTGATTCAATTCCTGAGCATCCTCACCAAAATATTCTAAGGCTTTAAATGCTTGGTCATGTAATTGTTGTGCATAAATTTTGGCATTGTCTAATCCCATTAAAGCAGGATATGTCGACTTATCTACTTGTTGATCTTTACCTGCAGTTTTTCCCAAAGATTCAGTATCAGAAACCACATCTAAAATATCATCTTGCACTTGAAATGCTAATCCAATCGCTTGACCATATTGACGCAATTGGGGAATAGCCTGATCTGTACCTACAAAAATTGTCACAGCAGACATCATAATTGCAGCTTGGATTAAAGCCCCAGTTTTATTAAGATGGATACTTTCTAAATGCGCTTGATCAACATGCTTACCTTCAGCCTGTAAATCTAAAACCTGACCACACACCATTTTTGAACTGGCTGTTGCTAAAATTTGCATTTGCTTAAGAATAATGCTCTGTTCAACGGCTTGACCTTGATCAAATAGACGACTCCCTAACACTTCAAATGCCATTGATTGCAGAATGTCTCCTGCTAAAAGCGCTGTATCTTCACCAAAAGCCACATGACAAGTTGGCTGCCCTCGACGTAACAAGTCATTGTCCATACATGGCAAGTCATCATGTGCCAAGGAGTAACAATGAATAAACTCAATCGCAACCGCAGCTCTACGCACAGCTGCAAAATTTGGATTATTTGCTTTTAAATGTGCTGTTGCGTAACTTAAAGCAGGTCTAACTCGTTTTCCACCTAACATCACCGTATGATGCACAGCCGATTTTAATGGCTCTGGCAATGAAAAGGCATCTAAAGCAACTTGTAAATCTTGCTGAATTTGTACTTGCGCTCGTTTTAAAATTTCTGCATTTACATTGGGAATAGAAGTCACATCTGCCTCGGTTTGTACGAATCTCTAAAACTAAAAAATCAGAAGTTTTAGATGAATTGGTAAATTTGATGAGTCAGAACATTCTACTATGAGTTACTATAATTCTCATCTCTTAATTCCAATAGAATCATTTGAATAAGTTCAAGATATTTACAACTCATTTTTTAATAGAAACAGCGAGTTTTTTCCCTTTTCTTTAGCAGCTCGTACTGCAAATTCTAATTTTTGTAAAACATCAATCTCAATCTGTTTTTTTTGTAGATCTAAATGATAAATTCCTATAGACGCAGTAAGGTATTCGTTATTATTGCCAAATAATATCTTTTCATTAGTAACTGCAAATTTAAGCCTTTCAGCAAGTGTTACAGAGGTGGTCCCACATGTTTGAACAACTAAAAGCTTATTTATAAGTGATACTCTGCTCTAGTTAAGCTACCTTATTTTGTTGTGGTAGCTGGTCAT
>NZ_JBIMCW010000030.1:0-48024 GCF_048552295.1 Acinetobacter legionensis | reverse complement strand
TTTTGAGTTTGAAGCAATGTACTATGATAAGATTAACCCGTTAGGTCAGGTGGCCTAACTTAAATAAAAAAGTCTCCGACAAACCCGGTACGGTTCACTGGACCCATTTAGCTACAAATTTACCTACTATGTGTATGATGCAGATGGTGTAATTTCCAATACTGCGACGGTAAAATTAGAAAACTCAGGTACAGCGCCCGGAAGTACGCGTACAAGTGGTGGTGGTGCATTGGGTTGGCTCAGTCTTCTTGGACTGTTAGGGTTGACAGGATATCGCCGCTATCAAACAAATAGATAACCAAAGCAATAATAGGCAAATAAATAAACTGGCAAATTAATGAATTTTACAACTTAGTGTGTACAAAAAAACCAGTTTTTAGAAACTGGTTTTTTTGTATCTGTATGTTTTTTGCTATTTATATAGGCTTTCTTCATAATTTGTATTATAAGTTTTAAATAGGAAGGGTTTGTTAATTGATTTCCCTTAAATCATTGAAAAGTTATTCATTTTGAACTGATATGAAACAATTTACTGTACTTACACCCCTTGAAAAGATCCCATGTAGTTCTGATGAATTACTTTCGATTAAAAGAAATGATTTGGTTCCATTACTCGACAATCAAACACGACTGAATTTATATGCTGATCAGTTAATTCAAGCACAATCGGTTCTGTTAAAAGCTATTGATCCAAGTTTAACGCAAAAACTGAGTCAAATTATTGCACAAATCATTCATCAATTATCTACATCCAAAAAAAAACTCAATCAACGTAAATTTAATGCTATACAAAAATGGTTAGGTTTAGATTTAGAGTTTAGCGTTGGACAAGTCAAATATTTACATGAATTAGAAAGTTTAATTGATGAAGCAAAGCATTTGAGTCAAAGATTACAAGTGGAAATTCAAAAGTCGGAAGCAAGATTTCAACAAGCCAATGGCTTAAGAGAGCAAATGGCGAAATATATTCGCGCCGCTCAGGAATTTTTACATGAATATCCTGATTTTATACACCATCGCCATCCTTTAGATAATTTTTCTGATCGGCTGTCTAAAAAAGTCAACACGTTACAAACGCTACAATCCAGTAATGATATTGCGTTAGCACAAATGCAGTTAACACAACAGCTTTCCTTGAGCTTACTTGATCGATTTAATGAAGCCCAAAATGTTCTGATTCCTGCATGGCAGTATCATGTAAAACAGAGCAGTACCCAGAATTCTTTTACAATGACGGAAGAACTTGATAAAAGTCGTGATAAATTAATTCAATCATTAAAGAAATCATTAGAAAATAAATAGGATACATGTATGAGCGATTCGAATTATCAAGCATTAAGCGCACAATCCAATACGCCATTGGAATTACAAAAGTTTGAACAATTGAATTTGAAAGAAATAGGTTTAAATACTGAAGATTTTAATGAGGTTGTAAATGCGCATAAAGACTTGGCCAATATTAATCATGCTTCCGTTGCTGAATACGGTAAAAATATTGCGACCAAAACATCTTCATATACTGATGAATTACTCAACTTAGTCAAAAATAAAGACTTAGATGTCACTGGGCAAAAATTAAATGAAGTCGTTCAAGTTGCTCAGCAATTAAATACATCGAGTATTTTAAATCAATCAAAAAATTCAGGATTTATTGGAAGCATACTCAGTAAGTTTAAAGGTGCTAAACAAAGTTTCGATCAACATTTTAATACCACCAAAGAGCAAATAGATTCATTGGTCAAAGAAATTGAAACATCACAAACAGGTTTAAAAGCACGGGTAGAAACATTAGATCGTATGTTTAATGGTGTTCAAGAGGAATATCGACAGCTGGGTGTTTATATTGCCGCAGGTCGAATTAAGCAAGTAGAAGTGCAGCAAGAAATTGCGACTTTATCTCAGCAAGAGCAAGATCCTAAAATCAATCAGCGTGTTTATGACCTTAACCATTTAGCCAACAATCTAGAAAAGCGGGTGAGTGATTTACAAGTCTTGCAACAATCTGCAATGCAAACCTTACCGATGATTCGTATTATTCAATCCAATAATATGATGTTGGTCGATAAATTTTATGCCATAAAAAATATTACTTTACCTGCATGGAAAAACCAGATCAGCTTAGCGATTTCTTTAAATGAACAACGAAATAGTGTGCAGCTTGCCAACACGATTGATGATGCAACCAATGAGCTATTAAAACGCAATGCAGATTTACTTCATCAAAATTCTGTGGATACTGCCAAAGCCAATCAACGTTCAGTGATTGATATTGAAACGCTTGAACATGTTCAAAATACCCTGATTAAAACTGTAAATGATGTTATTCAAATTCAGAAAGAGGGTATGCAAAAACGTGAAGAGGCTTCGACTCGGATTAAAGCGCTTCAATCGAATTTGCAACAGTTGGTATTAGATACCAGTACGCATCAATCCTAAGCCAAATTTTAAATCTTGGCACAATCTCATCTAAAGGTGTAAAGGTTGACTGAAAAAACGCAATATCCTGTAGATATTCAACAGATCGAACACGGACTAAAAATACTTCAGCATCGAAAACGGAATTTGATGGTTTCTGCTGTGGTTTTATCCTCTGTCGGTATCGCAAGTTTTGTTTCTGTTTTTTTTCAACAGGAATTGGTTTTTAACTTGTTCGGTGTGGCACAACAGGTTCATCAGTTACATTTGCCATATATTCTAGATCAGCAATTAAGAGAATATATCCATCAACCAGACTATCTTATGAATGCATTGTCATGGTTTGGTTGGCTGATCTTAAAATTAATTGTATCTTTTATTGGTGCATTTATTATTGTTGGTATATTAAGAAAAATTCGCTTTTTTAAGGTGCGCTTGCAATCTTTTATCCTTAAATTTGTTGCATGGCTTTTATCCTTGATTGTGCTATGGTCTGGTTTGACTTATGTGCAATATGATCTAAAAGATGATGAAGATAAAGAGTTAAAATCATTTATAAAGTATGATCAAAACATTCAGCAAAGCGACATTTATCAATATCTGCAAAGATCGGATGCGCCTGATACAGTACAAAGCTATTTATTGGCACAAACCGCCTTGATGCATAAACCTATTGATAAGGTTGTGGCTACGGTTTACGCAGAAAAATTAATTAAAGCTGAGCAATTTGATTCCCGCTTTTTAGAATACGGCTTTAAACCGGAGCAATTATGGACAATTCAATATCAGGTATTTAATCGAGCGCTTTCCCCGATTGCGCAAGGTGTTGAAGCGCAAGTGAATCGTGCAAGCTTCTGGTCGAACATTGTTGAAAAGGTTTTATGGGGAATTTCAGCACTCAGTTTATTTTTTAGCTTGATGATTTATTGGGTGGCAAGTCGAATTGCGAAACGTTTACATCGAATTGGCCATCGCATCGGTTAATGTAGCCACAAAGCTTATAATTTGTAAAAATCTTGATAAAAAGCACTTTTGCTGATCACAAAAGTACTTTTTATTGTTCGAAAATTAAATCTCGTTGTACTAAGCGACATCTTTCGCTCGGTTGGTAATCAGGTCTTTCAGTTCTAAGGTGTCAAAGGTTTTATCCCAAATTTCACCATCTACAATATAGTAGGGAGTAGGATGTTTGCCGAAACCTTGTACATACTGGGTGATCTCAGTTTGTTTGTCTGCGATTTCCTTATGTTGAATAGAACGTAGAACTTTCGTGCCATCCAAGCCCATACCTTCAATGATTTGTTTCAGAACTTCTGGGTTGGCAATGTCTTTACCATGGGCGAATATGGCGTGGAATAAAGCCTGCGTTAATGCGAATTGGTCAAAGATATTGTCTAAAGCCAATATCGCCTGATGGGCTAAACGGCTATTGGGCATACGCTTCATATGCTCAATATCCACGGTTAAATCTTGACTATAAGCAGCAAATTTTGCCATATCAAGTTTACGATTGGCTTCTTTGGTTCCATATCTTTCAGTCAGGTATTGATAAACATCTAAGCCTTGTTCTGGAATTTCGGGTAAAACTTGCACAGGTAATAATTCGATTTTTTTCGCCATCGGTTGATTCCAATGTTGTTTGAGTTTTTCAAACGCCACATAACTCATTGGATAGACGATATCGAATACGAACTCTATTTTCATTGTTTTACCTCTTCACTTATTTATACAGGAATTGTGAATAAGTACACCTTGTTGTACTTAATTGGAGAAACCACAACATAAATTTAGCTTAAAACTTTGTGGCTTAGCTGCGCATGATTTTTTGTAGAGAGATGGTCGAAGAAAATATTATTTTTGTTGAAAATTAATCTAATTTTAAGTTTCGAGGAAGTCGGTGATGTCTATTGATTTTCTTGCCAATGCCCATATATACCAGCATTAGAGAATTTAAATTTGAGAATAGGGGGATATGCTGATGAGAAGGTGGCTGATTTTTGTTAAACTAAAAAACCGATTGATTTAATAAAAACAAACTGTTTTATCTATTTTTTAAATAGACGTAATATACATTCAACGAAAGAAATTTACTCCCTTGGAGATTGTTAGCATGTTAGATACAAATACTTCTGCTCAATTAAAAACCTTGTTAGAGCGCCTTGAAAGCCCAATTGAAATTGTTGCTTCTTTAAATGGTTCTGATAAGTCAGATAAAATTAAAGAATTGGTGACCGAAATTGCTGCACTGTCAGATCAAGTGACTGCCCGTTACGATGGTCAGAATGATCGTAAACCGAGCTTTGGTATTGCAAAAGTAGGTGAACAACCTCGTGTATTCTTTGCTGGTTTACCGATGGGGCATGAGTTTACCTCATTAATTTTAGCTTTATTACAAGTATCAGGTTATGCGCCAAAAGTTTCTGATGAAATCTTGGCTCAAGTCAAAGGTTTAAATTTGACTGCGAATTTTGATGTATTCGTTTCTTTAAGTTGCCATAACTGTCCAGATGTTGTTCAAGCACTTAACTTGATTGCAATTAATAATCCTGGTACTACGGCAACCATGATTGATGGTGCATTCTTCCAAGATGAAGTTGAAGAGCGCAAAATCTTGGCTGTACCTATGGTTTTCCAAAATGGTGAACATATTGGTCAAGGTCGTATGACTTTGGAAGAAATCGTTGCGAAATTGGACAGTGGTGCTGCGGCTAAAGATGCTGAAAAGCTGAATGCTAAAGAAGCGTTTGATGTATTGGTGATTGGTGGTGGACCTGCTGGTGCAACATCTGCGGTATATGCTGCACGTAAAGGGATTCGGACAGGTATTGTTTCTGAGCGTTTCGGTGGTCAGGTCATGGACACCATGGATATTGAAAACTTTATCTCAGTACAAAAAACACAAGGCCCTAAGTTTGGTTCAGATATGGAAGCACATGTTCGTGAGTACGGTGTGGACATTATGAATTTACAAAAAGTGAAAAACATTGTTGGTGCTGATCAAACAACTAATGGTTTAGTTGAAGTTGAATTGGAAAATGGTGCAAAACTTGAATCAAAAACGGTCATCTTATCTACAGGTGCACGTTGGAGAGAGATGAATGTACCTGGTGAGAAAGAGTACAAAACACGTGGTGTTGCGTATTGCCCACACTGTGATGGTCCATTATTTAAAGGCAAGAAGGTTGCCGTGATTGGTGGGGGTAACTCAGGTGTAGAGGCCGCAATTGATCTTGCTGGTATTGTTGAACATGTCACATTGATCGAGTTTGATACTCAACTTCGGGCTGACCAAGTGCTTCAAGATAAATTGAATAGTTTGCCAAATACCACTGTGATTTTGAATGCACTATCTACAGAAGTGATTGGTGATGGTTCGATTGTGACAGGGTTGAAGTATAAAGACCGTGCAACAGACGAATTGCATACCATTGAACTTGCGGGAATCTTTGTACAAATTGGTTTATTGCCAAACACAGATTTCTTAAAAGCAACTGCTGTAGAGCTTTCAAACCGGAATGAAATTGTGGTAAATGATCGTAATGAAACCAATGTAAAAGGCGTATTTGCTGCGGGTGACTGTACAACAGTACCTTATAAACAAATCATCATTGCAGCTGGTGAGGGTGCAAAAGCGTCTTTATCTGCATTCGATTACATCATTCGTTCAGGTCAATAATCTTTCAATGATTACACGTTGAAAAGCAAGCCAAAGTGCCGTAATGACAACTTTGGCTTGCCTTAACATTTATCCCATATTTTACCCTTAATAGGAATTGAGTTGCTAACAGCTCAATTCCTTTTTTTGTGTTGAAGGTTGAATACTATTGAATAGAGCTTGCGAAAATAAGCTTTGTTAATGTTGTAAATCTTGAACAAGCGCAATGGTTTTTCGTTCTGCGGCTTGGATCGATTGCGCTAACAACTCGCCACCAAATTCCTGATACTCAATTGCGATTTCATGAAATTTTTCGATACCTATAAAATTGAATGCTGTTTTTATTGCAGGTTCAGCATGATTGGGAAATGGCGCATCAGCTGAATCAAAGTCATGCCCACCACGGGCAGAAAGGATAATCATAGTTTTTTGATGATCCAAAAGCCCTGAGTACGGTTGCTCTTTGCTAAGATCAAATGAGTAGGTTTTATTCATTCTCACGATGTGATCAATATAGGCTTTTAGATGAGCAGGTGTCCCAAAGTTATACATCGGTACGCCAAGCACAATAATATCTGCCCAATATAATTCTTCGATAAACTCATTACTCAGTTGTAGGCGTTGTTGTGCCTTTTCTTCAGATTCTGCATAGCCAAATTCAGAAATGATCCACTCTTCATCAATATAAGGGGGTGGATTTCGACCTAAATCACGATGTTTAACTTGTACAGATGAATCAATTTCATTCCATTGATCAATAAATAATTCGGTTAAGCGTCGGCTTAAAGAACCATGGGGGTGCGTACCTGAGATACCTGTTCTTAAACTAGTATCTATTTTTAGTATATTTGTCATGATTGTTACTCAATTTGTTGTTTGTTCAAATTGATTTTTATAGAATATGAAAAAAACAACAAACGATAAAAATACATGTTATAACTGAATGAAATTCATTTATATTTTGCGCGGTGATCTTCTGTGATTTTGCATAATTCCTTGGAGCAATTGTTGGCTTTTCAGCATGTCGCTGAACAACTCAGCTTTAAAAAAGCAGCAGACCAATTGTTTTTAACACCTACCGCCTTAAGTCATCGTATTAAGAAGCTGGAACAGCAATTGAATATTCAATTATTCGAACGACGTACCCGCTCGATCAGCCTAACGCCAGAAGGAGAGTATTTACTTAAGCATGTGCAATCAGGTTTTGGGCAGATTCAAACGGCTTTGTTTCAACTTGAGCAAAATAAACAAAGATTATTGACCATTACCACAACACCATCCTTTGCAAGTGAGTGGATTATTCCTTATTTGCCAGAGTTACAAAGTCGCTTTCCCAATATTATGTTTCGGGTACATGCAAGTTATGACCTCGTTAATATGACTTCAGGTCTCTATGATTTGGCGATTCGGTATGGTTCAGGGGGCTATCAAGATGTTGATGCGGAATTATTAGCAGTTGATGAATATGTTGCAGTCGGGCATCCTTCTTTGGATATTGCAACTATGAACTGGACGACTGTGCCATTGATTCACTTTACCTGGGGAGACGAATACTGTCCAAATCGAGTCAATTGGCAGAAATGGTTTGAAAAACAAGGCTTACATATTCAAGCAGGGCAAGCGCAGGTATTTTATACACAAGAAAGTCATGCAATTCAGGCTGTATTGTCTGGGCAGGGTATTGCATTATTAAGCCGCATTTCAATTGCCAATGATTTACAACAAGGGCGGCTGAAAATTGTATCTCCATGTGTTGAAACGGCATGGAATTACTATTTTTTAACTTTGCCAGATGCTGATTTTATTGTAAATGAAGTCAAACAGTGGTGTAAGGAGAAGTTTTCGCAAAATTTTGCCCATGAATGAAGATCTATGAGTTTTTTCGTCGCTTAGCTTTTTGCTTATATTACCTATCTTGAAATTAAAATTTAAATCAAACATGATTTTTTTCAATAAGAAAAAAGCCAAAGTGTTCCCCAAATACACCTTGGCTTTTCCCTAATATTGTTGTTTTCCCCTTTTTATGAGCTGTGTTGCCATACAGCTCAGCTCCATTTTCTTTATTGTTATTGTTATTTGGACCAATGCGTTAACTAAGCAAAATACGTTCCAAGATTAGAATTGGTGTCGGATTTTGTCTTAGCCAAACAAACTTAGATAATGAAAGCGATTTAATAATTGCGCTTTGCTTTCTATATGTTGTGGATTTTGAACAATACATTCAATCGGACAGACATCCACACAGGTTTGATGTTCATAAAACCCGACACATTCAGTACAACGCTGTGTATCAATTTCATAGAACTTTTCTCCCTCAAAAATTGCCTGATTGGGGCATTCTGGTACACACATATCACAATTGATGCACTGGTCTGTAATCATTAAAGCCATTTCGATATCCTAAACTGCTTGGTAAGCCAATGATGATGCTGAAATTTCAGTAGTCGAATTTGGTAAGTTTCTAATTAATAAGGCATATTGCATATCAATATCAGCCGGAATTGGAATTTCTACAATATATCCTGAGCCTTTTGCCTCTATGATCGGTTGTCTGTTTTTATCTAAAATTTCATAAAGAATAAATGTGATGTTGCCAGATGTGGTCATGAGTTCCATAGAGTCACCCACAACAAAACGATTCTTTACCTCAATTTTGATGTAATCATCATTGCGTTCAAGTACTTCACCAACAAATTGTTGATGGTCAAACTGAGAAGAGCCAGTTGCATAGTTTTGATATTCGGTATGGACATGGCGACGTAAGAAACCTTCGGTATAACCTCGATTGGCTAAACCTTCGAGTTGTGACATTAACGCCCGATCAAAAGGTTTTCCCTGTAGAGCATCATCAATCGCTTTGCGATAAATTTGTGCTGTTCTAGCGCAATAAAAGTAAGATTTGGTGCGTCCTTCGATTTTTAAGGAATGAATGCCCATCTTGGTTAAACGATCTACGTGCTGAACTGCACGTAAGTCTTTAGAGTTCATAAAGTAAGTGCCATGTTGGTCTTCTTCAGCAGCAAACATGTCTTCTTTATGACGTTGTAATAAAACCGGTTCGCCAAATTGATGTTGTTGTATGGCGTGTTGCTCGTCGGCATCTTTATTGTTGCAACAGTCTGATGCTGTCTCCAGTTGTTGGACTGGAATGACATCCCCAAATGCATCTTCTGTTGCTTCGTGAATATTGTATTCCCAGCGACATGCATTGGTGCAAGCGCCTTGATTTGCATCACGTTTATTCATATAGCCTGAAAGTAAGCAACGACCGGAATAAGCCATACAGAGTGCACCGTGTACGAAAACTTCGATTTCCATATCGGGTACATTCTGTTTAATTTCTTCAATTTCCTCGATAGATAACTCACGTGACAAAATGACACGAGTAAGTCCCATATTTTTCCAAAATTTTACGGTTGCCCAATTGACCGCATTTGCCTGTACAGACAGATGGATGGATATTTGTGGGAAGTTTTCTCGAACCAGCATGATCAAGCCAGGATCTGACATGATCAGTGCATCAGGTTGCATGGCGACCACAGGTTCAAGATCGCGAATAAAATTTTTTAATTTAGCATTATGCGGTTGAATATTCACCACTACATAAAATTTTTTGCCTAAGGCATGCGCTTCAGCAATACCCACTTTTAAATGATCATGATCAAACTCATTATTACGAACTCGTAAGCTATAGCGAGGTTGACCTGCATACACCGCATCGGCACCGTAAGCAAATGCATAACGCATATTCTTCAATGATCCTGCTGGTGATAAGAGTTCAGTAATATGTGAGATGCTCATATAAATTTAAAAGGCATACTAAAAATATGGTTTTATTGTAAGGGTTTAAAAATAAGATTCAACCTAGTAAAACACTCAGGATTAATCGGGTTAATTTGTATTAAAATATATATTATTCAATATCTTATGTTTAATTAATTGGGTTTTTTGAAAAACCCTAAAAAATTATTTAAGCCTTTTTAATTGCTGATCGATAATAATTTCACCATCTTCTTTAATAAAAGCAGCACGCTGTGGCACAGATAAGAGATCTAAAACCAATTCAGAGGGTCGACATAAACGAACACCCAATTCAGTCACGACAAAGGGGCGATTGATTAAAATCGGGTATTGCAACATGAAATTAAGCAGTTGATCGTCAGTCCACTCTGTTTGATCTAGTTTTAAGGTTTTATAAACATCAACATTTTTACGCAGTGCATCTCGTACCGACAAAGCAGATTGCTGAATTAAATCGATGAGCTGAGTTTTGTTAGGTGGATACAGTAAATATTCGATCACTTCAGGTTCGATACCTGCATTTCGAATGAGTGCAAGGGTATTGCGTGAAGTCCCACAGGCAGGATTATGATAAATCTTAATTTGAGATGACATCGATCGACTCTCTGTTAAAAAGCAATATTGCATTTATATATGGATATGCGTATATTCGCAATAGTGAATATACTAAACCATAAAATTGAGTAATTGTGATGGATCAACCCGATTTCTTTAAGTGTTTATCAGATCCAACTCGTTTGGATATTTTAAAAATTGTCTTGGCACAGGGGAATGTTTGTGTTTGTGAAATCACCGAAGCCTTAAATTTAAGCCAGCCAAAAATTTCTAGACACTTGGCCTTGTTGAGGAATTTGTCCATTTTACTTGATCAACGTAAAGGCCAATGGGTGTATTACCGTTTAAATCCTGAATTACCAGAATGGGCCAATGCTGTATTAAACATAATTGCAGCGCAAACTGCGAATTCAGTTATGGGGCATTCAGACTCGATCCAAATCAACAGCTGTTGTGAGTAAGCTGTAATGAATTCAAATCAGCCAACTTCGCGGCTTTCTTTCTTAGATCGCAATTTAACTTTATGGATCTTTATTGCGATGGGATTGGGGATCTGCATCAGCGTATATTTCCCGCAGGCTTCGGTGGCTTTAAATCGTTTAAGCCTAGATTCAGTCAATATACCCATTGCGATAGGTTTAATTTTGATGATGTATCCGCCACTTGCCAAAGTGGATTATGCGACCTTAGCGCAAGTCTTCAAAGATAAACGAACGCTGACTTTATCTTTGCTACAAAACTGGTTAATCGCGCCGTGCCTGATGTTTGCCTTAGCGATTGTGTTTTTACATGCTTATCCTGAATATATGACGGGTTTAATTCTTATTGGTTTAGCACGTTGTATTGCGATGGTATTGGTATGGAATAATTTAGCATGTGGTGATAACCAATATGTCGCAGCTTTGGTTGCTTTTAATAGTATTTTCCAAATTGTCTTTTTTAGTACTTATGCTTGGTTGTTTTTAACAGTTCTACCACCGTATTTTGGTGTAGCAGGAAAAGTTATTGATGTTAGCTTCTGGACGATTACACATGCGGTTTTAATCTATCTAGGTATCCCATTTTTATTGGGCTTTCTAAGCCGGATCATTCTAGTTAAACGTAAAGGATTAGATTGGTATCAACATACGTTTATCGCTAAAGTCAGTCCGCTGAGTTTATTGGCATTGTTATTTACCATTGTGGCGATGTTTAGTTTAAAAGGGGCGGATGTAGTTAGCTTACCATTCGATGTACTGCGAATTGCCATCCCATTAACCCTGTATTTTGTGGTGATGTTTTTCCTGAGCTTTTTTATGAGCAAATGGATGGGCAATGATTATCCTAAAACCACAGCGATTTCTTTTACTGCAGCAGGAAATAACTTTGAATTGGCGCTTGCTGTCGCGATTGCAACATTTGGATTGGCTTCACCTGTCGCATTTACCACGATTATTGGTCCTTTGGTTGAAGTTCCCATATTGATTGCCTTGGTCAGTGTATCGCTATGGCTGCGTAAAACTGTTTTTAGATAAATGTATTGGCACAATCAGTAACAGATATAGTCGAAAGACTTATTTAACACAATGTAAAGTCAAACTGTCAAAAAATTAGGTACAAGAATATTATTTTTATTAATAAATATTTTTAGTTAAATCAATTGTATGGGGGGTTTTAGGTTTTAAAGCTTGCAATGCCGCACCATTTATTCAAAATTTAAATAACTTTGCGAAGACAATGTCTCCCTTTTCTTAGGGGATGACAAACCTTGCGCTGCAAACAAAGCCTTGCTTTGTGTTTGCTCATGCTGAGCGAGAGGGACGTCCTATATCCCCCCACTCAACGTCGATATCCATGTCGTCATGTGATAGCTGCACCTTGTATGATTTAAAAGGAAAAATGAGTTAATAACTAATGGTTTTTAAAAGTTCATTTAAAAATATACGCTTTATTGATGATCCATGATTTGATTTAAATCACTTATATGAATAATTAGTTGATTTAACTATAAATTATTCCGATGCTTCAAGTTTTTTGACAATCTGACAATGATCAATGGTGGTGTTCGAAGAGCAGGATTGACGTAATTCATGCAGTTGCGATTTAAAATGCTGTAATTCATATATTCGAGTTTCTACATGTCGAATATGTTCTTCAATCAATTGGTCAATGATTTTACAACCTTGTTCAGGATGTTGTAGATGCTCTAAAAGTTGAGTAATTTCATGTAAGGTCATATCTAATGCGCGGCAACGTTTAATAAAAATAAGCCGCTTTAATGTTTCATCATCATAATATTTATAATTATTATCTGCACGGTAACTGGATCTGATCAAATTTTTTTTCTCATAAAAACGCACAGTATCCGTCGACAGCTGAGTTTTTTTAGCGAGATCACTAATTAAGTATTGCTGCATAGTTTATTTTCCTGAATCAACTTGACCTTGGACTAACTCCATAGTTTTAAATAGCAGTATAGCTGATTTTTTCATCATTATTGAAGCATGTACTGATTTTCTTTAAAACGCCAACTTGACTGAAAAATAAGCAGATAAGTCCATTTATATTGAATCAAGGAGAAGTGTCATGGCGTGTACGTGTAGTCATGAACCTGCACCACAGAAACCAAATAGCAAGTTTAGAACAGCTTTGTGGATTGCATTGTTTATAAATCTTGCCATGTTCTTTATTGAACTGATTGGTGGGGCATATACACATTCTTCTGCACTTTGGGCAGATTCTCTGGATTTTTTTGGTGACTCGGTCAATTATGCTGTCTCTTTAGCGGTGTTAAGCGCAAGTTTATACTGGCGAGCAACTGTTGCATTGCTTAAAGGGGCAATCATGGCAATTTTTGGTTTTGTCGTGATCGGCAAAACGATTTATGCCTATACGAAAGGGATTGCGCCAGAAGCGATTACTATGGGGGCAATTGGTGTACTGGCTTTAATCGCCAATGTGATTTCAGCACTTGTGCTTTACACTTTTAGAGATGGAGATTCTAATATGCAGTCTGTTTGGCTGTGTAGCCGTAATGATGCGATTGGAAATGTCGCAGTAATCTTTGCAGCAATTGGAGTGTTTGGTACAGGAAGCATGTTGCCAGATATTATTGTGGCTGTGATTATGGCGACTTTAGGCCTAACAGGTGGTTATCAGGTGATTAAGAAAGCATTACAAGAGCGTAAACAAAATATGCCAACTCAACAAGTCCTACAATGACGCTTATCTAAACTACAATAAGGTATTTTTGATCTCAGAAATGGGATCAAACAACCATCATGAAGCAAGTACTTAAATTTCAGCTATACGAATTGCCATTTTGCTCCAGAAATTATCCCAGAGTTGCAAATACTCAGACTGAACTTGCTTCAAATATTGTTGATTATTTTCATCATAACATTGTATCAGTAGGGTCCAAATGTCATCTTGATGGTTGTCATCATTGGCAAGGGTTACGTCATTTTGATCAGCCAGACCATGACAAGCATAGTAACCTTCAATAAATTTACTGTTATAAATGGACATGTTGTTGCGGAGTGCTTCACTAAACTTTATGACTTGCAATTCTGTACAAGCCAAAATAAGCAATAATTCTGCATAAGAATTGATATGATGGTGAATAAATTGAGTCAGTGCAAAAGCTTCTATTTCAGTCTGTTGCTGGTTCATTGGATCTAGTTCTAATTGCTGCATCAATTTTAAAAAATAAACCAGATGTGATTTGGATGCAGCGCTTTTTTCGAGTTGATGTGTATTGAAACCCAGTTCATCAATTAAGTTAAGCGACAGTAAGTAGCGTGCATATATTTTTGCCGCAATCCTATTTTCTGGATGAATATTATTGTTTTTCTCAAGACTGACGGCTTGATAAATCACCATGCTGAGTGCATCTGTAAAATTTTTAACAATGGCGGTAAAATAATTAAT
This sequence comes from Acinetobacter legionensis, assembly GCF_048552295.1. Lineage (NCBI taxonomy): Bacteria > Pseudomonadati > Pseudomonadota > Gammaproteobacteria > Moraxellales > Moraxellaceae > Acinetobacter > Acinetobacter legionensis. Next base: position 33,689 of record NZ_JBIMCW010000030.1, on the reverse strand, counting down.
ATGAATAAATTTAAGCTGTTCAAGCGTCAGTTGACTTTGATTCAACTGTACTAGTATTGGATGCTTGAATAGGACATGACAGTGTGTTTGTCGCTTTAAGTTTGCGATAGCTTGAGTATTTTGCTGCCATAATTCAGGTTGTAAGGAATTTTGAATGAAATGCAGCAACTCGAAACGAGTATGTTCAGATTGCGTGAAAGATAATATGCTCATATGCTGCATTAAAATTTTAATTTTGCCGTTTTTATAATAGTAAAAAACAATATGTTTTGCTAGTATTTATGCAGGTTTAATATTTTATATTTCATATACTTGCCTTTGTAGTTTTGATGTTTTTCTATAAAAACTCAGTATTCATATGAATTTAAGATATAATTCTTAGCATACACTTGAAGTAATTCGTATTTATGTGCTGTTCTTATAAGCTAATGCTTTAATTTTAATCTTAAATTTTTGTACATCAGGTAAAAACAAATGTCAAAAAAAGAGGACATCATTAATACAGCGTTGAATCTCTTTAATACATATAGTTATAATTCTATCGGTATAGACCGAATTATTAGTGAGTCTGGCGTTGCAAAAATGACTTTTTATAAATATTTTCCATCTAAAGCCAAATTGATTGAAGAATGTTTGGTCACGAGAAATCTCAATTTGCAAGAATCATTAGATGCTGCAATCGCTAAATGTGATCCACAAGATTATTTATCTCATATTAAAGCCATCTTCACATGGTACAACGCATGGTTTCATAGCGAAGATTTTAATGGTTGTATGTTCCAAAAAGCCGTAGAAGAAATTTCAAAAGTTTATCCGTCATCACTCCAACCTGCAACTGACTATAAAGAGTGGTTAAAAGGGCATTTGAGTAATGCGTTGCGTCATTTAGGTGTTAAACAAGATATTCAACTTGCTTCTTTCTTGTCGAGTCTTCTTGACGGAATGACGATTCAGGCGCAAATAGATCCTCAGCAAGTGTGTTTGGATGATTATTGGAGACGGGTAGAAACCCTGATTCAGATGGAATTGGCTTTAGCTCAACCGAGTTCAGTTTAACCTTTAAGTTTGTTGAAATCTTAGGTTGCAAGCGTAAGCAATATTGATTTGCGCTTGCTGATCTGTTTAATTTACTACTTAAACTTGAAAATAAAAAAGCGCGACCACTTGAAGTGAATCGCGCTTTGCTGATAAGTTTTTTATATACCTGATCATTTATTGTTATAACGATAAATCATCAGGTAAAGAGATGCTTGAAGCATCTTCTTATATTTATTCTTATACCCTCTGAATGCACATGTCATTCGTTTTTCTCAGCAAATTATACAGACTTGTCTGTTTAGTTGGATTATAAAGATTTTGTTGTTTTTTACAACAGAATCTTTGTGAATTTGTTTGTTTTTTTATCAATCGACTTAAAGGTTAAAAAAAATATCTAATTTTTGGTACTTTGCGTTTAATTTTATCGGCAATGATCTAGTTTAAAAATCAGTTATGGACCTTGTTGGTTAGGCTAGCAGACTCCTATTTATCTTTAAATGGCAGTGAGTTGTTATACACGAAGCGTGTGGTCAAGAATTTGAAAATTGAAATGAATAATTGTAAATAAATATTAGAGATAAAAATAAAAGACCTTGAAAAATGCCTATACTGTTGGGAATATCAATATTTAAGCATTAGTGATTCATTCTTCGGGGTAAAATTCTAGGATCATTGCTATTGAGGATTTGTTCAATTTTGCCATTAGGGCGCTGAAGAATCGTTTGATCATGCGTATAGACTTTGCCATTGCGAGCAACCGCATTTTGATCATTGGGCGGGGTAAATAACCAAGTTTCATTTTGTGTTAAAGGATGAACCAATAAATTGAATTCAGTATTTGCTGGATATTGAATATCGCCTAAGGTTAATTTTTCTGTCAGTGTGCCATTTTCAATTCCGATGAGTTGTTTATTTTGATCCAAATAGACATTTGCCCATTGTAGGGAAACAGCTTTGTATTGGGTGAGAGGATTGTGAATCCGCCAGTAATCTGTAGAAACAAAGTTGTCTGGATATTTTTGATATTTAGAACGTTCAATATCTGCCTGTGCCACAAGTATAATATTTTCTAGCTGCGTATCTTGAGCAAGATTACAGTGCTCTAAACCAATGATGTTGCCAGCATCATCTAAATAGACTTGAATATAGCTCATCAGCTGACAATTCCAACCTTCGATCGTATCCTTACCTGTACCCATTAATGTGGTTGAACGATCATTAAAAAGTTCCAAATCAATACCACGAGGAATTTTCATGCTGTTAATTTGCAGCTTTCCAAATAATACGGGTTGGGGAAATTTGGCTTGTCTCAATGAGGTCAATTGATCGGGTGCAAATAATTCAAGTTCAGTCCCTTGTGGCATTTGAATGCCTAAAATTTTCTCAGGCGAACTTAATGTTTTATGTATGGAATGATGCTCTTTTTTAATCTCATTTTTTGTAAATAGAACAAGGAAATAAAGTATCAAGCTCAAAAAAACGCAGAGTACACTACAGACAAATAGAGACTGAATAAAAATATTGCCATGCCTAAGGGTATTTCTGAATTTTGAGCTAGATATTAATCCAATCGCAAATAGACTAAAAATAATGGTCCCAAAGCCAGCGACAAAGAAAATCCAAAGATAGTTAAAAGAAAGTGGAATCATGCGATTGAGAGTCGTATTTTTATATTTGCTAAGATTCAGGATATTATATGCATTATCCTGAATCTTTTGAATCAATCAAAAATTTTATGAAGCGCTTGGAACGGTAACGTCACCACATCAAAAGCGACTGCAAATGGAAATAACACTAATTTATCTGCAGTTTTACTGCCTGCCTTTGAGTAATCTTTTACCTCTTGGGTGCTATAGATACTGACTTGATAGGGTTTGCTTAGTGCTTTTAGGGATGAAATATTAGAAGCAGAAGGATAAATTAGACCAGATAGGGCAATGTTAAAACAGAAGCGTTGTGCTTTTAGACGGTGATCACTTGAGGTGGTACATTCTTCTGCGCCATTTTCAATAAAGAATGCACGATCTTGTTTAGTGACATCCTCAGAAAGTTTGACATATTTGAGTGGCAGGGTTCCTGAAAAATGACCATCATTTTTTTCTGAATTGAAGGTAAGCGCTTTATCAATTTGAATAAATTTTGGATCTAGTCCTGTAATCACTTTAGCAAATCGAGTACCACCATTGGTAATGACATAACTATTTTTTTGTCCAGCAATTACAATGCTGTCTGAAGGTAGTGCAGAAATAGCCTGTGAGGGTTTGCCAAATGCTAAAACAGAATCATTGACCAATACAGTTTGAACGTTACGGGTGCGAACGCCATTGTCTTTATTTAAAAGGGTTGAAGTGGCACAGCCTGTCATGGAAAATGCTGAAATAATACAAATGGACAATGTAGATTTATAATTTAATTTATTCATATTCTGCTCATTTAATCTTAAGGTATTGTTTATACCATTAAAAAAATAAGCTGTTAAGTTTCTAGGCTACCAAAAAACTGACAAAAATTTATTCTTTCAATGAATTAATCCTATTTCCTCACAATTGATTGGCAAAATGTATCTATAGGTTTTGATTACTTTGTAAAATGCCAATGAATTTAAACCGATTGTACGATTTATTATTCTTTATTTAGAATAATCGAATAAATCAGATAATTTTGATTGTAATTTCATTCCAAGATTCTTAGAATTGCCTGCTTGTTTGCGTGATCATTGGAACTGAACCTTGAGTAATTTTCTAACCGAACACCTGATCCATCGTGATGATGATTTTATGGTGATCCATAAGCCAGCAGGCATACTCACAGTTCCAGGAAAAACAGCAGACTTACAAGATTGTGTAATCAATAGATTATTAAAAATCGAACCGAATACTTTACTCATTCATCGTTTAGATCGTGATACCTCTGGCATTTTGGTATTTGGCTTGAGTAAATGGGGACAAAAAAGTATTTCTAGACAGTTTCAAGAACGTCAAACCTCTAAAACCTACCAAGCTGTTGTTGCTGGAACTTTACAGGGTGAAGGTACAGTAGATGTGCCTGTGATTTATGATCCAGAACACCCTCCATTACATATTGCAGCTCCAGAGCATAACAAGCCTGCATTAACGCATTGGAAAGCAATTCAACATTTTCAAATTCTAGGACAGGCGGTGACTCGTGTTGAGTTAACACCAGTTACTGGGCGGTCACATCAGTTACGTGTGCATATGCAATATTTAGGTCATCCAATTATTGGTGATACTTTATATGCCACTGTAGAGCAACAGCAACTTATGCCAAGACTTTGTTTACATGCACAACAATTGAGTTTTCATCATCCTAAAACAGAGGAGCTTGTACAATTTGATTGTCCAGTTCCGTTTTAGTTTAGATTTTTAAGTTGAAATTAAGTGGCTCAAAATTTAATGAGCTTTATGTCAAAAAGTATTGCGTAATGGGTATAAACTTTGTTCAAATATTCTCCTGATTTGAGCAACCATGTTTTAGCCCTAACATGAGATAAAGGTGGAAAAATTGCAACAATTTGCTATAGGTCAACGTTGGTTATCGGACACAGAAACTGAGTTAGGTTTAGGTGTACTGATTGATGTCGATGAACGTTCAATCAGTATTCTTTTTCCAAAAAGTGACGAAACTCGTGTCTATGCACGTAATAATGCACCATTATCTCGTATTGTTTTTAATATCAATGATGAAGTTCAAGACCAAGAAGGCATCAAGTGGATTGTTGAGTCTTTAGATGATCGCAGTGGAGTAATTCGTTACAATGTTATTCGTACATTGGACAGTGGCGAACAAGAGAAAAAAGCGCTAAACGAAACGCGTATTGGCGCACAAATCCAATTATCAAAGCCTTTAGAGCGTTTATTGGCAAGTCAAATTGACTATAAAGAATGGTATGACTTACGTATTGAAGCGATGCAAATGCAAGCCAATATGCAAACGTCACCATTACGTGGTTTGGTCGGTGCGCGTGTAGGATTGATTCCACACCAGTTGTATATTGCACATGAAGTGGGTAAACGATTTGCACCTCGTGTATTACTTGCTGATGAAGTTGGCTTAGGTAAAACAATCGAAGCGGGACTCATCATCCATCAACAACTTAAAACGGGCCGTTCTGAGCGAATTCTGATTCTTGTACCAGATTCATTACAATATCAATGGATGATTGAAATGCGTCGCCGTTTCAATTTGAATTTCTCATTGTTTGATCTTACTCGTACAGCTTCAATCAAAGAGCATGATCCTGAACTCAATCCATTCCTGACTGAACAATGTATCATTGCTTCAGTAGATTTGATGATTGACCATGATGATTTGCGTGAGCAAGCCATTGAAGCTGGTTTTGATCTGCTGGTGGTCGATGAAGCGCATCATTTGATGTGGAGTGAAGAGGAAGGCGGTAATGACCGTTATGACCTTGTTGAAGAGCTTGCTGAAAAAACTGAAGGTGTGCTACTTTTAACTGCAACACCTGAACAGTTAGGTGTAGAAAGCCATTTTGCCCGTTTACGTTTACTTGATCCACAACGTTTTAGTTCGCTTGATCGTTTCCTTGATGAAGAAGAGCAATATCATCACACTGCTAAAATTGCTGAAGTGTTGATGTCAGATTTGCCACTTGAAGCGGAACATTTGGCAGCAGTTGAAAAATTATTAGGTCATCCGATTGAAGATCAGCCTGAACATCGTTTCCGTGCAATTCATGAGCTTTTAGACCGTCATGGTACAGGTCGTATTTTGTTCCGTAATACCCGTGAAGCAATTCAAGGTTTCCCTGGACGTGATTGCCAACCAGCACCATTACCAGCACCAGAAAATTGGTCTAAAGATGGAAAATTACGCGAACAAATGTGGCCAGAAGAGCTGCAACTTGATGGCGCATGGATGGAAACAGACCCACGTGTGATGTGGTTGATGGAACGATTACGTTCTGATTTAAAACATAAAAAAGTATTGCTGATTGCACGTAGTGGTCCAGTTGTTGAAGCACTTGAAAATGCTTTACGCATCCACGCGGGTATCCGCACCGCAATGTTCCATGAAGGCATGAGCTTATTGGAACGTGACCAAGCAGCGGCTTATTTTGCTGAAGATTCTTATGGTGCACAGATTTTACTGTGTTCTGAAATTGGTTCAGAAGGGCGTAATTTCCAGTTTGCTTCTGACCTTGTGTTGTTTGATTTGCCTGCAAATCCAGATGTACTTGAACAGCGTATTGGTCGTTTAGACCGTATTGGTCAGGAAAATCGTATTCAGATTCATGTGCCTTATCTTGTAGGTACAGCGCAAGAGCGTATGTTCCGTTGGTATAATGAAGCGCTAAATATTTTCAGTAATATTTCGCCTACAGCACAAACCTTACAAGAAAACTTTATTGTCGATTTAAAAGATTGCTTATTGGATGATAAAGGGCAAGTTTTTGAAGAGCTTCTTGAAGCGGTCAATGTACAGCGTCAAGCACTTGAAGTTGAATTGCAAGATGGTCGTGACCGTTTATTGGAATACAACTCATGTCGTCCGATCGTGGCACAAGAAATTGTTACAGCGCTTGAAGACTATGATGACAATACTTTGTTGCCAATGTTTATGAAGCGGTTTATGGCATCAACCAACATTGACTTTGATGAGCAAAGTAATGGTACGGTGATTATTAAACCAACCGATCAAATGCAAGTGCAAGGCTTGGATATTGACGAAGAGGGTATGACTGCAACCTTCTATCGTGATCAGGCACAGATCCGTGAAGACGCGCAATATTTAACACTTGAACATCCGTTTACTGAAAGTGTGATGGAAATTATCCGTACCCAATCTTTTGGTAGTACCAATGTTGCAATTCTAAAAACCAATGCACTTAAACAAGGCACGATCTTGTTGGAAGTTTGGTTTAAAGTAGATGTGGTTGCGCCTAAGGCATTAAATTTACCTTCAAGCTTGCCGACACAATTGATTCGAGTGTTATTGACTGAAACGGGTCAAGATATTACTGCCAAGCTTGATCCTGAAATTATTAAACCGTATCTACATCATTTAGATAGCAACAGCTGCCGTCAAGTGGTGAAAGCACGCCGTGAAGTGATTGAAGAACGCTATGCACAAGCTTTAGATATTGCAAAAGGTGTTTTACCGCAGTTAAAAGAACAAGCTAAAGAAATTTATGGTAATAAATGGCAATATGAAATTGATCGTTTAAGCTATTTAAAGCAATTTAATCCAAGTATTCGTACTGATGAAATTGAACGTTTACAGAAATTCCAGAAAGAAGGTTTAAGCTTATTAGAAGGTATTTCTGTAACACCAGAAGCAATTCAAGTATTGGTTGTGGTTAAACCTTAATTTAGTGTAATTTTATCTAGATGGTAAAAGCTCCTTCGGGAGCTTTTTTGATATATGAATTATCCAGATTTAAATAGTCAATTATTGGGTTATTTTTATTTATTCGATTTTAAATGTAAAACCTATAGCAATTTATAAAAATTAATTCTTATCATTGTAACATTTATACGCTCATATCTTACATGGGGACGCTGTAGGCCATTCATCAATATTAACACACCATAAAAACGCCATGTATCATTGGAGGAGATCTAATTTACAACAATAATCAATGAAGGATTTACAGGGAGATTGTTGTATACATCGCAACCGTTTTTATGCTATTAAAATAGTCTACTTTGATCTCGATTTGTTCTTTTAGAGATAGGGTTTACCCACCATGTAATTTGATCATTCAGTGTTGTGTATCCAAATAGACAAGTTCGAAAGCAACAGTCTATAACCAAGATAAAAACTTAAAATAATGGAAGAAATGATATGGAAAACAAGGATTTTGTTGAGTTTCATGATACCCATGTGCACTATCTACTTCATTGGGAAAAGCAATTGCCGCAAAAAGATGTATTTGTGCAACCATTGGCCAATGGTAATGCAGTGCATTACACATGGTCGGAAGTCGCACAACAAGTTCGCAGTATGGCGAGTTATTTACAGTCTTTAAATTTGCCTGAAAAGAGTGCGATCGCAATTTATGGCAAAAATAGTGCGCATTGGCTTATGGCAGATTTAGCGATTTGGATGTCTGGTCATATCTCAGTCCCACTCTACCCAACACTCAATGCAGATGGTGCAGCTTATGTACTCAACCACAGTGAAGCAAAACTCTTATTTATTGGAAAATTGGACGGTAAAGCAGATAGCTGGAATGAGGTAAAAATAATCATTCCACAAGATTTAGCTTGTGTGCGTTTGGCATTATCACCTGAATTCGATGCACCGCAATGGAATGATATTGTGCAATCAATTGCCCCACTAGAAAACCCAGTATTACCCAATAAAAATGATTTAGCGACCATCGTTTATACGTCTGGCAGTACTGGTGTACCTAAAGGGGTTATGCAAAGTTTTGCGACGCTTTTATCTGGCGCTCGTGAGTTCAGATTAACTTATCAAGTGACAACATCTGATCGGGCCTTATCTTATCTACCACTTGCACATGTTGCTGAGCGTATTTTTATTCAATCTTCACTGATGGTTTGCGGTTTTACCGTATATTTTGCAAATTCAATTGAAACCTTTGTCGAAGATTTGAATCGTGCCAAACCCACACTATTCTTTTCGGTACCACGCTTATGGACCAAGTTTTATTTGGGTGTTAATGAAAAAATACCGCTCCATATACAAAAGGTTTTATTTAAAATACCTGTGTTGGGTAAGTTGGTTAAAAAGAAATTACTCACTAAACTCGGGCTAAATCATGTCCGTTATGCCTTCACTGCTGCGGCACCGTTACCTACAGATATTATTTTATGGTACCGCAATTTAGGTTTAGAGTTACTTGAAGTCTATGGTATGACTGAAAATTGTGGTTATTCGCATGTGACACGTGTGGGGCAGTTTGCCAGTGGTTATGTGGGGCATGCCCAACCTAAAGTGGAGTGTAAAATTGATGAAAATGGTGAAATTCTGGTAAAAAGCCCGGGAACTATGTTGGGTTATTATAAAAATCCTGAAAAAACTGCAGAAGATATGACCGAAGATGGATTTTTACGTACGGGGGATTTGGGCGAGATTGATGCAGAAGGTCGGTTAAAAATTACTGGTCGAATTAAAGATATTTTTAAAACAAGCAAAGGCAAATACATCCTGCCAGTTCCGACTGAGCAAAAAATCGGCAATCAGGCATTAATTGAATCTGTATGTATTGGTGGTTCAAGCCAACCACAACCAGTTGCCTTTATTATGTTGGCTGAAGATATTCGTAACAGTCTGAAGCAGAACCCGAAGCGAGATGAAATTGAAAACACCTTAAAAGCATTAAGAGTGAAGATCAATGAAGAACTTGAGCCCCATGCAAAAATCAGCTTCTTTGTCGTAGTCAATGAACCATGGACCATGGAAAATGATTTACTTACCCCAACGATGAAAATTAAACGTAATAAAATTGAAAGTCGTTATGAGCCATTTTTAGATGCTTGGGCACAACAGAAACGAGAAGTGGTCTGGGAATAAAAGTTTTTAACTGCATTCGTATTATTAGGAAAAAAGCCTGAATTGTAACGTTGATCAGTTCAGGCTTTTTAATTCTCTTCTTTTACAAATTAATACTGCACACCTTTAAAAGAAGGGGTTCTTGATGACACAAGTGAATTGCGCTTTAAATCATTTCGGCTTGTTTAAGTTCTAACTTGATATAGGCATAGAAAATGGGTGCAACAATTAAACCCGCTAAGCCAAAGAACGACTCAAAGACTAACATTGCCAATAAGACTTCCCATGATGCTGCATGGATTTTTGTGCCAATAATTTTGGCATTAATAAAGTATTCTAGTTTATGGATAAAAATTAGATAAAGTAATGCGATACCTGCGGTAGATACTGAAATGGTTAAACCTGCCATAACAATAATAGTATTGGAGAGTAAGTTTCCGACAATTGGAATTAATCCAAAAATAAAAGTCAGGATCACTAAGGTATTGGCAAAAGGTAAATGTATATCAAAAACAGGGAGGATCAGGTGAGAGAAAATCAAAAATAAAAATGTATTGATTAAAGAAATTTTAAACTGAGCAAACACCACATTTTTAAAAGATGACGAAAGATTTTCAATACGTGTGATCATGGCACGTTTAAATTCTGGCTGATCCGGCTGTGGGCGCAGTTGGTTTAATGAGACAAGGATCCCCACAATCATACCAATCAACATGGTGGCTAAATTATGTAAAAAGCCTGTTCCGGTACTTTTTAAGGTTGATAAATTATCTTTGATTAAGTCAAAAGTTTGATCTTTTAATTCAGTGAGTGAATAAGGAATAAATCCGGGAATATATTGTGCCACTTCAAGTTGTAGCTTTTGTAAGGTTTTATCGACTTGGTCACTGATGGCATTGATTCCCGCACCTTGCAAATCATGTTGAACAAAGCTGATTAAGCCTGTGATGCTGAGCACAATCAAAGAAATAATAAAGATGGCTAGAATAATACTGATGGTCAAGCGAGCTCTTTGACCATCAATATATCTCTCCGTAATGCTACCTAAACTATTGATAATTTCAAAAACAACAAAACCTGCAAAAAATGACGCTAAAAGATGCAAGGGAATCAGTAAAGACAAAAAGATCAGCATGAGTAAGTAACTTGCAATAATACTTTGACGATCATTTAACAGTTTCATGTGAATAGAGCTCAATTATACAATTGATGTATAGGGGAATATAAAAATACCAAGTTAGATTTATATCACTCTAACTCGCGGCGAGATAGCTATTTTTAAATACAAAGCTTAATTCAATGTGAAAATATTTGGCCTGAATACTGTGTGAAAAGTCTTTAAAAACGTTATAAAGATAAAAGATCACTATCGTGAGATTGATCAGAAAAATTTCAATGCTGCGTACATTGAGCAGTATATTGAATAGTACATAGAACGCTATTAAAGTGAGTGGTTCAAATGAATCACGTCATGCATGTTATATAAGCCAGCGGGTTGAGAAATACACCACATTGCGGCTCGAATTGCACCAGTCGCAAAGTTCATCCGATTGCTTGCAATATGTTTGATTTCGACCTGTTCCCCATGACCATAAAATATCGTGTTATGTTCACCAACAATGTCACCACCACGTATAGCTTGTAAACCGATCTGTTGGGGTACTCGCTCAGCTACCACAGCATGGCGTTGATAGACCGCTAAATTACTGAGCAATTGCGCTCTGACTTGAGCAATCGCTTCTGCATACATCAATGCAGTGCCTGATGGCGCATCTACTTTTTGTCGATGGTGTGCTTCGATGATTTCAGCTTCAAATCCTGCACCTAATAATTGGGCAGCAACTCGAACCAGATCAACACTGAGATTGACGCCAATGGAATAATTGCCTGAATGAACGATAGCAATATCTTGCGCGGCTTGAGCAATGTGTTGATTTAATTGCTCAGATAAACCAGTGATACCAATAATCATCGGTTTTTTAGCGTGCTGGCAAATTTTTAAATGTTGCGATAATGCCTTTGCTGTAGTGAAATCAATCACCACATCACAATGCTGAATGATGTCTTCCAAACGACCTGAAATAAGCACATTTAATGGTGCTAGATTGAGATACTGACCTAGTTCATGACCAATCGCTGCACTTGCAACTCTTGCTGTAGCAACAGTAATGTTTAGTCCTGCATTGAGACAGGCCTGAACCAGCATTTGTCCCATGCGACCAGTCACACCAAGTATGCCTACACGAATGTTTTGTTGATTGTGATTGATCATAGGGTACTGATACTTGTATTTAATAGGCTATGAAAGAATAGGTATTATTTAATTTGCGCTTCGTCTAAATGACGTGAGCCTTCGAGTAACATACGAATCATCACCATGGTTTGTTCAGCGACTTCTTTACGTTCAGCAATCGGCAAATCAATCACCTTGGCACCCATATTAAATACCAACTGAGTAATAGCTTTGGCGACTAAATCAGGATGGGTTAATTTACTGTGATTGATGCGTTCTATTCGAATCAAATCTTCTTGGAGTTCTTGTTGGAAATAATTAAGTTGTTTGTCTACAGCAAGTTTATATTGTTTTGATCCTGTATAACCTTCACGCAGGAGTAAGCTCAAATTACCTTCATCGGCATCGAGTTGTTCAATAAATACTTCAACTGAACTACGAATAATACTGCTTTGTCTGATTGCCTTAATTCGAGCTTCATGCAAAATTTGACGGAGCACCACACCTGAACGATCAATCAGTTCAATCGCCAACTCATCAATATCTTTAAAGTGACGATAAAAACTATTTGGCGCAATCCCAGCTTCACGGGCAACTTCTCTTAAACTTAAAGAGGAAATACTTTTTTGCGGTCCAATCAGATTTAAGGCAGCTTGGAATAATTCTTCTTTAGTAATAGTCGCTTTGCGTCCAACAGTACGTACAGAAACTTTTTCAAGCTCATGAATTTGATCTTGAAGGGTAGCTGGGTTCTGAGGTAATACGGACGTTGGATTCATAAAGTATCAAATAGTTAAAATATTTTTTTCATTATAGCCTTTGTCATTACATAAATGAAATGTCTAGATACAATACACACGTATATACAAATATATATACATGTGTATAATAATTAAAAATCACTCAGATGGTGAGCCTAGTATGCACGCTATTGAAAAGCAAAAATCTCCCGTAAACACTATATTTGATATGGTATTAGGTAATAATGCGACTAATTTTTGGCTACAGAAAATTAATCCATTATGGTCAGTTCAACAAGCTTTGGGGAAAATTGTTGAAAAAGAACAATCCGCCGCAGATACGATCAGCTTAACCATCAAAATTAACCGCTTGTTTGAAATGGGGTTAGCAGGGCAACATCATCCGATCACTGTCGAAATCAATGGTCGTCGTTATGAACGTACCTATAGTCTGACTCAATTAGATACGCAACATGTATTACTCACGGCAAAAAAAGTAGAAAAAGGCGTTGTGAGTAACTGGTTATTTGAACATGCCCAAGTGGGTGAGGTGATTGAATTTGGCCGACCTTATGGTGATATGTTATTGCCTCAAGTTGTCAGTTCATTGATTCTGGTCGCTGCGGGCAGCGGTATTACACCGATGTATAGTTTGATTCAGGCATTGGCAGCGAACCAGCAGCTTGATCGTCAACCAGTACATTTAATGTATTGGGTTAAAAAAAATGCAGACGTTGCCTTTAAACAACAGTTTGAGCAATTAGCCCAACAACATCCCGATTTTAAATTTGATGTATTTTATACCCAAGAAGTACCTGCGGATGCACGTTTAAATAATGAATATTTACATATTATTAAAAATCTTGAGCAAAGCACAGTGTATGTATGTGGCCCTTCAGGTTTTGTGGCAACAGCTGAACAATTGTTTGAACAGGCCAAAGTACTTAAAAGCGAAGCATTTAGTCTAAGTCCAGCGATTTCTGATGACACAGGCTTTATCAATGTCACTTTAACCAAATCCAATAAAGTGGTTGTAATCCCTAAAGGTCAAGCCATTTTAGTTGGCTTAGAACAACAAAATATCAAACCAGAACATGGTTGCAGAATGGGGATTTGCAATAAATGCGCGTGTAATAAAGCACAGGGTGCCACAAAAAACTTAGTCAATGGTCAAGAAAATTTTGAACCGAATAATTTACTGAGAATTTGTGTGAATACTGCCAAAACTGATTTAGTTATTGATCTTTAAGCGAGTTTTATCATGAATATGCCAGTTAAAATTCAATATTTTAAAAACACCAAAAACCGTGAACTGACCCAAACTGAGCTGGATGCTTTAGCGCGTGAGTTGGATGCAATTAAGCAAGAAGTGTTAGATGATATTGGCGAAAAAGATGCCAAATATATCAAAAAAGTATATGCCGCGATTCGTTATAGCAGTATTTTAGGCCGAGCATGCTTATTTGCGGGTTGGTTTCCACCTGCATGGTTACTTGGTACAGGCTTACTGAGCTTTGCCAAGATCATGGAAAACATGGAACTCGGTCATAATGTTATGCATGGGCAATATGATTGGATGAATGATCCACGCTTTAAAGGTACAACTTACGAATGGGACATTGTTGGAACCTCTGACAACTGGCGCCAGACCCATAATTATAAGCATCATACCTATACCAATATCAAAGGGATGGATGATGATATCGGCTATGGTTTATTGCGTTTATTCCCAGAACAACGCTGGAAACCGGGTTTTTTATTGCAGCCTTTATATGCAATTCCGTTCTGTCTATTGTTCCAATGGGGCGTTGCGATTCAAAATCTTGAAATTGGTAAATTGGTTTATAAACGCAAAACTTGGGCGCAGTTTAAAGAAGAGTGGAAGCCGACTCAGAAGAAAATTGGTAGACAATTTTTTAAAGATTATCTGTTCTTCCCTCTGATTGCTGGCCCCGCAGCTTTACCTGTATTTACAGGTAATTTAGTCGCCAACGGTATCCGTAATATTTGGACATTTAGTATCATTTTCTGTGGTCACTTTACCAAAGATGTTGAAGTATTCCCTAAAACTGTTTTACAGGATGAAAGTCGTGGACATTGGTATATGCGCCAAATTCGCGGTTCTTCGAATTTAACCGGTTCAGAAGCATTTCATATTTTGACCGGACATTTAAGCCATCAAATCGAGCATCATTTATTCCCCGAAGTGCCTGCTCGTCGCTATCGCAAAATGGCGCCCAAAGTTGAAGCGGTGTGTAAAAAGTATGGTTTAAACTACAACAATGCAAGTTTGTTTAAGCAGTATGGTCAAGTCCTTGGACGTATTGTGAAATATGCATTTCCATTTAAAAAGTAGTTGATTTCCTAAAGCCAAAGCCACTTTTAAGTGGCTTTTTTATTGTTAATGATTGGGTTTTTCAGTAAAGTTTATTTGACTGTTACTAGGGTTAATGAGAAGAACATGATTCAAAAACAATTAGAAAATATACAAAATTGGTTAGTGCAACATGCGGCAAAGATTGCAAATCAATCACTTAATCCCGCGGCAAGTATTGCTGATATAGAACAATTTGAACAAAGGCTTTCTAAACACTTACCTGATGATTTTAAACAGTTGTACTGTTGGCATAATGGGATGAATGAAGAGGAAAATTTAGGCAGTTTATTTTATGGCATGGAATTTTTATCGCTCACTAATATTGAAACTAAACGCGACGATCTTGCAGATCTCGTTGATGAGTTGTTTGTACTTCAACATGCTGACCCACAAATCAATCCAACCAATGCCCACCATCGAGATTGGGTTCAGTTTGCGCACGATGGTGGGCGAACAGGTTTGTATGTGGATTTAGTACCCACCGCCGTAGGTCAAATTGGACAAGTGATCTTTATTGATCATGAATATGATGTTGGGATTTTGGTCGCTAACTCAATTACCAATTTTCTTCAACAATTTTCAGATGATTTAGACAATGACTTATATCAGTTGAATAAAGATGCTTTAGAAGATGAAAATGAGTTTTTAGAAAGTGATGCAGCTATTGATCTGGTCAATTGGCATATGAGTGAACGCTGGGCGCGTCCTGATTTTACTTAGCTTTTTTTAGAAAAATCATTTTATAAAATTATGTTTGAAAGCTTTACTAGTAAAAAGTATATCAATGGCGATTATTGCTACACACTCAATTTTGAACGCATTACATTTCTAATCGAATCAATTTTACAAAATTAAGTAAGCTCTAATTTTTAAACGAGCAAAATGATGAATCATAAAATAACGGTTGATGAGGTTGTAGCACGTTCAGTAAAAATCAGAGAACGTTATCATGAGCTAGAGCGAATAAATCATCATGCTGAATGGACAGTGCAAGAGGATGCGTTGGCATTTTTATCTGATGCTGGATTGGTTGGGAGATTAGTGATGGCGCAGACGGGGAAGTGGTTCCACAAAGGCGATGCTCAGCAAGAGTTGCAGCATAAGTTAGGTGAATGTGTCTGGTGGTTAGCCATTATTGCCAATGAATTAGATATGGATTTAACTGAAGCCACACAATACTTTTTAGATAAAGCTGAAAAGATTTAAATTTTTGGAAAAATGTTTATTGAACATTTTTTATGACCAAGCATTTGATCATTAATTATATAGTCAACCTGTCAAAAACTCAGACACAAGAATATAATTCTTCTTAATTAATATTTTAAATTAATTCAATTGCATGGAAAAATAAATTGTTTGATTATAAAAAGCTTGCAATGCCACACCTTAAATTCAAAGTTTAAATACCATTGCGTAGGCGATGCCTCACTTTTCAGAGATGAAAAGATGACAAAAATCTTTCGTTTAACAGGGCTCTTGCGCTGCAAACAAAGCAGTGCTTTATTTTTGCTCATATACCCCCGCCCAACGGTGACATCCCTGTCGCCCCACGGTAGGATCACCATCTATGATTGAAAAGCACAACAACGAATTAATAATCAACAGTTTCTCAATGTTCATACAAAAACATAAGCTTTATTTATGCTCAATGAATTGATTAAAATTAATTCTATGAATAATTAGGTGGTTTAACTATAGAATTTTGGCGGGCTTCTTTCAATTTGTATATTTAGTATGAATGACTAATTGATAAATAAGTCATAGCCCATGCGACTAATTAAAAATACCAGTAGAATTAAAAAGAAAATACGAATAAAACCACTTCCATATTTAAATGCTAAAGCAGTACCCGCAAGAGAGCCTAAAACATTGCAAACTGCTAAAATGATGCCTGCCATCCATAAAATATGACCAGAAGGAATAAAGAAGAACATGGCAGAAATATTAGTGGCGACATTGACCAATTTTGCAGATGCAGAAGCATTTAAAAAATCAAAAGCAAATACTTTCACAAACAGAAAGAGCAAAAAACTGCCGGTCCCTGGGCCAAAAATTCCATCATAAAATCCAATTAAGGCGCCAAAAAATAAACCTAACGCAATTTCTTTCTTACCCGTCTGTAAAACAGTATGGATTTTACCTAAGTCTTTTTTGGCAAAGGTGTAGATTGCAATCAAGATAAGTAAAAAGAATACTATATAACGCATCAACTCTTTAGGAATCAACGAAACGGACATTGCACCTAAAAAAGAAAATATAAATGCTGCCAACATTGTCGGTAGTATAAGTTTCCAATTGATCGTAACTTTCTTAAAGTAAGCAAATGCAGAAGATACAGTACCTGCCATGGCAATGATTTTATTGGTTCCAAAAACTGTGGCGAGACTTTGATTGGGAAAGGCATGCATTAGCGCTGGGAGTAGAACTAATCCACCTCCACCCACCGCAGCATCAATTAAACCAGCACAAAAAGCGAAGAAGCCTAAACTCAGAAGTATTGTCTCGTATTCCATTACAGATTGTTCTAACTGTTATTCAAGAGAATAATCATAGAATATATTCAAATAAAAGTAATTAAAAAGCGCTAATCTCAATCTATGAGATTAGCGCTTTCGTTTTAAATGCTTTGTAAATTTACACGTTTTTCAAAAATTAGAAATCAACAGACGTTTGTAGATAGAAAGTACGCGGCTGTCCTACATATTTACCACCTGTAGAGTCAGAGGAACGAGTAAAATATTCTTGATCAAATAGGTTTTTAATCCCGCCTGCCACTTTTAAACCGTAAAAATCTTGACCAAAATCATAAGCTGTACGTACCGCAAAAGTTGAATAACCAGGGATATCACCATTACGGCCATCTGCTGTTTCAACAGTTTGGTAAACATTGCCTGATCCCGGCGCATGTTGTTTAGATTGAGCAAACATATCAGCATTGACAGACCATTTGTCAAAGCTATAACCAAGGCCTAAATTTCCAACATGTCTTGAATAATAAGGTAAGTCCTTACCATCAAATTTACCTGCCTCAGACACTGCTTTGGTAAATGTATAGTTACTGTAGACTTTTAAGCCTTGCAGCGAGTCGTAGAGATTACCAAAGTCATAACTTAGACCAAGCTCTACTCCTTTATGACTGGTTGCACCTAGATTGGTCCATATGCCCGTACCAATATTATCAGGGCGTTCAAGTAATAATTCTTTATCAAAGTCTAAATAGAACACTGTAAATTCTGCATTTAAACCATTGCCTAGGTATTTGGTACCGATTTCATAGTTGTTGGATTTTTCAGGATGGAGACCATCTAAAGTGGTTATAGCTTTGTTGCTTTCGACTTTAGCCAACTGGTTATATTGCTGAGGACCAAAAGAAACCGCTGCATTAGCAAAGACATTCCATTGTTCATTGAAATTGTATTGCACTGCAAGGCTTGGTAAAAACTCATCAGAATTAATTTTTGGATGCACCGTATTTATGAATTTACCATTTTGGTACGCGGTATAATCATTATGGGTTTTAATTGACTCAAAACGAACACCTGGAGTAAGGGTCAATGCACCGAGACCAAAACGGTTATCAATATACACAGCATGGGCTTTAGTTCCACCTTCACTGCTCGTGTTGGCAAGGCGTTCACCCGGTGTGCCTGTAACAGTGTTATATTGTGCTGTACGACCAGAAAACTCTGAACTGTCTTCTTGCAAGTAGCGATAACCTACCGTGACTTCATTATTCATATTGCCCAAAGTGTAGGCACGTGAATAACGCGGTTCAATGCCAAAATATTTATAATCACGTGGAGAGTTACTAATTCGACTATTTGCAGTACCTTCTACAGCAGACTCCAGATCACTGGTACGAAATGAATCGACATAATAACCAAGGATTTCAAAGTTATTTAATTCATCTTTATGGCTATATTTAACAGAAACATCTGAACGACGACCTGCAAAATAGTTACGGTATTGGTTCGACTGGTATGGGTTTTTGGCATAATCTGCAGTTGTTAAGCCTTCGGGCATTTCGCCACGGCCTTCATAGTGATGCAGATTAAGTGCAATCGAATCCGCATCTGTAAATTGATATGACGACTTTAACATCACGTCATCGATATCTATGTCGTTATTGGCTTCGCGATAGCCATTTCCTTTGGTTCCTGAATAAAGTAGCGCAAGGCCTAAACCATTATCCATAGTACCGCCGATAAAGAGGTTTGGACTGTACTTGAGTTGATCGGTACCTGTGGCGAATTCTGTAGTTAAACCAACAGAGCCTGATAGTTTTTCAGGGATTGCACGGGTATTAAAGTTGATAATCCCACCCACGTTTTGAGGCCCAAAGCGGACTGAACCTGCGCCACGAACAACGTCTACAGATTCAATATTGCCCATTGAAACAGGTGCCATAGACAATTGTGGTTGACCATAAGGTGCGAAGGATAGAGGGACACCGTCCATCAATACTGTAGAACGAGGTGATAGGCGAGAGGTTAAGCCACGGACACCTAGATTGAGAGAAACATCACTACCCCCTGTGCCATTGCTGTCTTGAACCTGAACACCTGGCACTTGTTTTAACGCATCACGGATAGAGGTTACCGCAGATTCGTCCATTTTTTTGCGATCGATAATGGTACGTGCACCTGCATGCTTGTGAACTTTTTCAGCATTGGCAGCTTCAAGCCAGTTTCCTTCAGCTTGTACGGTGATTGTTTTAAGTGTTTGTGTTGACGTTTCTTGATTGTCTTCGGCAAAGGCAGCATTGGATATAAAGCTAAGTGAAACAGCAATTGCAAGGCTGAGATGTGAGGGTTTAAACAGAGTGAAGTCAGGTGTTCTTTGGCTTGAAATTTTCATAAAAAAAATAGGCATTTGGAATTGTGCGTATCTTAATCTCTTCAAACATATTTTTAAATCAGGATGATTATCATTTAAAACTATTGTTTAATTCAAATTAATAGATTTTTTAATCAAATATTCACTTTTTTATTTTGCAATGGCAAATTTATAAAGCGCAATAGCAATAAACCGTGCATAAGCACGGTCTTTATATTAGGGTCTGTTGACAATTCGTCTACAACGCAAGCCATTTATGAAATGTCTACAGACCCTGATCAAAAACTTATTTAAACTGGATCGAACCATTAGCATTGACTGTGATTTTTGATTCGCCAGCGGCCATATTCTGACCACCAACGGCATCGGCAGCTTCAAACTTAGCCATAGATGCACGCGCTGCATAAACAGGTTGTGGATAAGAGTTGCTAGTATTGATGTTGATATTGACCAAGTTATAAGATGATTTATTCCACGCTTGCGTTAAAATTTGCGCACGTTGTTGGAAATTCTTTGAAGCCTCAACCATCAATTCATTTTCAACTTTTTTACGTTGTTCATCAGACACTGTGAAATTAATTGATTGTGTTTGAAAGCTGTTTTGCAACTCATTGATTAACTGGCTTGCTGCTTTAAAATCTTTACTTTCAATTTGAATTTCTGCACGACCACGCCATTCTTTCAGTTTTTGATTGTCATTGTCGTAAACTGGGTAAGTAGTTTGTGAGCCTGTTTCGACTTTAACTTGTGGATACTTTTTTGAAATGCTAATGGCTTGATTCATTAATTGGGTTATTTGAGAAGATAACTCAGCAGGTTGCTTGTTGTTTTTCTCAATAAAAAGTACTGCATGCATTTCATCATTAGACACTTGACGTGTCGCATCTGCTTGAACATTGACAATATTGTAATTTAACGGGTCATTTTCTGCTGCCATCGCCATTGTGCTCAGTGTAGTTCCCAAGAGTAAAGTAGTTAACGCTAAATAACGCATAATGAATCCTTAAAATTGTTTGACTAAAATTTATGACCTAAAGATATATTGTTTAAATTGAATCTGTTTTTAATCATAAATCTGGTTTGCGGAAAACTATGGCAGATTTTGTGGTGCATTTGTAATAATTTGCATATAAATTGCAATTTTATTTTGTTTAAAATTTTTTAAAAATTAAAAGCTTATCGAGTTTCGTTGTAATGGAAATTTGTGGAATTGAGCTAGATTTAGAAATTCATTTTAATTATCGGCTTTTCTTTGCTTTGTCACATAGTATGATGATAATAACTAATTAGATTTAGCTAAATGTTTTTTTCGATAAATGGAGTGTGGATAAGTACATAAAAGATATTTATTTTCTTGTAAAAAACTGTATTATCGCGCTCCTAGTTATGAAGATTAAAAGCACTCTAACTAGATTTCTATAAAGCACCGAGTCAAAGGACCACAAGTCACCCGACTTATTTCTTTCAACCCATATCAGAGATGGTAATTCGATATGAGCGTTACTTCTGTAAATCCTGCTGCCACTTCCACAAACGAATACTACTTGACTCGCCAAAGTCAGATGGAATCGAATGTTCGTAGTTATCCACGTAAATTACCGTTAGCGATAGCGGAAGCACATGGTTGTTGGGTTACCGATGTTGAAGGTACAAAGTACCTCGATTGTTTAGCTGGGGCAGGAACATTGGCATTAGGCCATAACCATCCTGCGGTGATTAAAAGTATTCAAGACACTTTAGCGAGTGGTCTCCCTTTACATACTTTAGATTTAACAACGCCTTTAAAAGATGCTTTCACTGAAGCATTGCTTGCACAACTTCCGGGTGGGCAAGAAGAGTATTGCTTACAATTCTGTGGCCCATCTGGTGCAGATGGTACAGAAGCAGCGATTAAATTGGCGAAAACCTATACAGGTCGCAATACAGTTATCAGTTTCTCTGGCGGTTACCACGGGATGACTCATGGCGCGTTAGCGATGACAGGTAATTTATCTGCTAAAAATGCGGTAAATGGCTTAATGCCAGGCGTACAATTTATGCCATACCCGCATGAATACCGTTGCCCATTGGGTGTTGGCGGTGAAGCAGGTGTTGATGCCTTAACTTATTATTTCGAAAACTTCATTGAAGATGTCGAAAGCGGAGTAACTAAACCTGCAGCTGTGATTCTTGAAGCAATTCAAGGTGAAGGCGGTGTGGTTACTGCACCAGCGAAATGGTTGCAAAAAATCCGTGAAGTGACTGAGCGTCATAACATTGTTTTGATTTTGGATGAAGTTCAAGCGGGCTTTGCACGTTCAGGCAAAATGTTTGCTTTTGAACATGCTGGTATTGAACCTGATGTTGTGGTGATGTCAAAAGCAGTGGGTGGTAGCTTACCATTGGCTGTTTTGGGTATTAAACGGAAGTTCGATGCTTGGCAACCTGCAGGTCACACAGGGACTTTCCGTGGTAACCAACTTGCAATGGGTACTGGTCTTGCAACGATCAATACCATTAAAGAGCAAAATCTTGCACAAAATGCGCAACAACGTGGTGATTTCTTACAAGCTGAATTGAAAAAATTAGCGCAAGAATTCCCATGTATTGGTAATGTTCGTGGTCGCGGTTTAATGATCGGTATCGAAATTGTGGATGAACGTAAGCAAGCGGATCATATGGGTTCTCTTCCTGCGGATTCACAATTGGCTGCTGCAATTCAAACAGCATGTTTTAACAATAAATTATTGTTAGAAAAGGGCGGCCGTAGCGGTACAGTGATTCGTTTACTTTGCCCATTGATCATTACCCAAGAAGAATGTGAAGAAGCTATTGCGCGCTTTAAGAAAGCAGTTGCAGAGGCTCTTATTGCAGTTCGAGGCGCTTAATTCATGGTAGATTTTGCAGAACATCGTAAAGCGTTACTCTGCAATGATGCTCAATCTATTGCTGACTATGAGTCAGCAATGGGTGAGGCGACTAAAGCGGTCGCAGCATGGTTGCAAAATGACAAAATGTACACAGGTGGGAGCATTAAAGAACTTCGTGAAGCGATTTCTTTTGCACCATCTAAACAAGGTCTAGGTTTACACCAATCGCTTGAGCGTATGGTTGAGCTTTTCCTGAACAAAAGTCTAAAAGTACATCATCCGCACTCTTTGGCACATTTGCATTGCCCAACTATGGTGACAAGTCAAATTGCTGAAGTGTTGATCAATGCGACTAACCAATCAATGGACTCATGGGATCAAAGCCCAGCAGGTTCTTTGATGGAAGTTCAATTGATCGACTGGCTGCGTCAAAAAGTAGGTTATGGTGCAGGTCAGGCAGGTGTATTCACTTCTGGCGGTACCCAATCTAACTTGATGGGTGTATTGTTAGCACGTGACTGGTGTATTGCCAAGAACTGGAAAGACGAAAATGGTCTGCCTTGGTCTGTGCAACGTGATGGTGTTCCAAGTGACGCCATGCGTAATGTCAAAGTGATCTGTTCTGAAAATGCACATTTTTCTGTACAAAAGAACATGGCGATGATGGGCATGGGCTTCCAGTCAGTTGTGACTGTTCCAGTCAATGAAAATGCACAGATGGATGTTGATGCGCTAGAAAAAACCATGGCGCATTTACAGGCTGAAGGCAAAATTGTTGCTTGTGTTGTTGCGACTGCTGGGACAACCGACGCTGGTGCGATTGATCCATTGAAGAAAGTGCGTGAAATCACCAATAAATACGGCGCGTGGATGCATATCGATGCAGCATGGGGTGGTGCACTGATCTTATCGAATGACTACCGTTCAATGCTTGATGGTATTGAATTGTCTGATTCGATTACATTGGATTTCCATAAGCATTATTTCCAAAGTATTTCATGTGGTGCTTTCTTGTTGAAAGATGAAGCAAACTATCGTTTCATGCATTATGAAGCTGAATATTTAAATTCTGCTTATGATGAAGAACATGGTGTACCGAATCTAGTGTCTAAATCTCTACAAACTACACGTCGTTTTGATGCGTTGAAATTGTGGATGACGATTGAAAATCTAGGTGAAGAGCTTTATGGTTCAATGATTGACCATGGCGTTAAGCTAACTCGTGAAGTAGCAGATTACATTAATGCTACTGCTGGCTTGGAAATGCTGGTTGATCCACAATTTGCATCGGTATTATTCCGTGTAATACCTGATAATTATCCAGTTGAATTGCTTGATACTTTGAACCAAAACGTTGCAGATGAATTATTTGCGCGCGGTGAAGCCAATATCGGTGTAACTAAAGTTGGACAGCTTCAATCTTTGAAAATGACGACTTTAAGTCCAGTTGCAACTTTAGAAAACGTTAAGAATCTTCTTGCCTTGGTGTTAGAAGAAGCTGACCGAATTAAAGATGCGATTGCTGATGGTACTTATACGCCTGCAATTGACTAGATTGATATCCAGTTGATTTTGATGCTTGAAATTGATTGATTTTATTTAAAAAAACGCCCAATGTATTTCATTGGGCGTTTTTTATTTAAGGGTGTTTTGATCTAAAATATAGTCAATCTGTCAAAAACTTAGAAGCAAGAATATAATCTCTTTTAATTAAATCAATTGCCTGTAAGAATGAATTATTTGCTTATAAATAAGCTTGCAATGCTACATCTTACATTCAAAGTTTAAATACCTTTGCGTAGGCGATGCCTCACTTTTCAGAGATGAAAAGATGACAAAAATCTTTTGTTGGGTGAGAGGTACATCTTGTACCTCCACCCAACAACGACATCCATGTCGCCCCACGGTAGAATAACCATCTAGAATCCAAAAGAACAAAAAACGAATTGATAACCTAGTTTTTAAAGTTCATACAGAAACATAAGCTTTATTTATGATCAAATGCTTGTTCATAAAAAAGAGATCTCATCGATCTCTTTTATTGAGTATGGGGCGTTAAAAATTACACATTGAGCTATTACGGGTAAGATCAGGTCCCCAAGTACGATAACCTTGAGTATCAATATGGATTTGTCCTGAAGCATATAAGCCTAAGCCCATGTTTAAACTTTGGCCATACTGCGACCAGAACTGACATAATTTGAATTTTGTATGTTCAATATACGCATAATCTTGAGGTTGCGGATTTTCCGGCCCAATACGGAAATCAATGGCTGAATTGAATAAGTGACGTGAAGATCCAGCACCACCCGCACATTGGTTTAAAGGTAAGTCTCGATATACCGAGGTTACGGTAAAATCAGTCAGAACTTTAGATGCAACCAAATATTTAAATACTTTTAATGTCGGTAATTGATTACTCCAAAGCTCACGGCTTGGAATCATATATTCAGACTTACCACACTTGTCCCAATCACGCGCAGTTTTAAATAACTCGAAACTAGGAATAATATTTCCAGCATTATTTTGTTCAAGGAAACGTTCATAATCACGTGCACGTGACTGATTGTCTCCATAGATCAACCATTGGCGATAAGATGAAGGCATCGTTTTAGGAGGAATTGGTCGCTCAATCGTAATTTTTTCTTCGGGAATGTAAATACGCTGACCATGCGACGTGCTAATTGTTGGATTCTTTTGAGGGGAAGATGTACATCCAGCCAGAATCATTGTAGTAACACCGACAGCAAGTAAACCTTTCAAAATAAATTTCATTCTCAATATTAGCTAAAAGCAAGTAACGGGTTATTTTAGTCTAGTTTGGTGCGTGTAATATGGATAAATTGCAAATAAATGTACAATTTACATATTAAAATGCAAAAAGATCAGCCTAAGCTGATCTTTTTTATACAATACTTATTTTTCTAAGTATTGTAATTTATCGGCTTTACCATTCCACTCTTCACGATCCTCAGGTTGATCACCGATTTGAGTAATGTTTGGCCATTTTTGAGCAAGTTCAGCATTTAATTCAATAAATACCTCTTGACCTTCAGGGAGTTCATCTTCAGAGAAAATTGCATTTGCAGGACACTCAGGTTCACATAGCGCACAGTCAATACATTCGTCTGGACTAATAACTAGGAAATTTGGACCTTCATAAAAACAGTCTACTGGACATACTTCTACGCAGTCTTGATATTTACACTTAATACAATTTTCAGTGACAACAAAGGTCATGGCGTCAGCTACCTAAAAATATGGTTCTAATTAATAATGCTGTATTTTAGGGAAAACGTCGCAAACTAACAATTGCTTTTATTGATATTTAATATAGAAGAACCTGCTAAATCAATTTTTTTTATAGAAAATTCTTCTAACTTGTGATGAGTTATACATTTTTAAAAATAGGCGCTATTATTTTGATGTCGCCATAGGTGAAAAAATGCTAAATATATTCAAAAAAGAACATAAATATGAGACTAAATCACATAAGTGAAATGGGGTAATTACTTTTATGTGTTGTTTTTTTAGTCAGCTATCATTTTTAGAATTATTTGGAACTGTATTTTCAGGATCAGTAATGTCATCACAACGTATAGATAAGATGAATATCTTCAGGTTCTAATTCCAATAACTGCTGATCAGGTTTTTCTAAGACAAGCGCGCCTTGTTTAAGATAAAAGTCGACAGTGCGCTGGGTTGGTGTTGCTGAAATATATAATTGTTTTGCACCAAGTTGATCGGCTGATTTTATCGCTGAATGCATCAGCTGTGTACCAAGACCAAGGCCTTGATGATTTGCATCAACATAAAAATACTGTAATAGCTTTGCTTCTGGATAATCTGCGATGACTTGATTAGATACCAGTTGGACACCAATTAATCTATTCAATTGATTGAATGCACCCACACATAGCCCACCTTGAATAAGATGTTGCTTTAATACAGGGGGATCATTTGCTAAATGATATTCATCCCAACTTTGCACATCATAAAAACAATCGACTAAATGTAATTTTTGCTTTTGTTGTAGATACATTTGAGTGATTAATTCACGTCGATCAATGTGCTTCCAAATGAAGTCTATGTCAGAAAGCTGCAGGGGCTTGAGTGAAATATTGATATTATTCTCCTAAAACTTAGCACTCAATCACCTAGTATGAAGTGCTTTTAATTATCGTCTAGATTGGTATTTAAAGATCAATAGACTCAAGTTATTTCCAGTCTAAGTAAAGGAATTTTAAACCTGCTTAGACTGGGTAGTTGTTATTGCTTATGCATTTAGTGCCGCTTTTAATGCATAGAGGTGATCAAGTGCTTGGCGAGGCGTTAAATCATCGACATCAATATTTGCTAAAGCATCGAGTATAGGGGATGACTTTTCAACTTCGACGACTTTTTCAATTTCAATGATTTGTTCAAACTTTTCAGGTTCAACGGTTTCAACTTCAGCAAATAAGTCATTTTGCACAACGGATTGCAACTGTTGCTGTTGTTGTTTCTCTAAAATCTTTAACCGCTTTTGGGCTTCTTTAATCACTCCTGCAGGAATTCCTGCAAGTTTAGCAACTTGTAAGCCATGACTTTGACTGGCAGGACCTTGTTGCACTTTATGCAATAGAATCAAATTACCATTTAACTCTTTGGCCGTCACATGGTAGTTATCAATAGCCACTTCTTTTGAAAGCTCAGTTAATTCAAAATAGTGCGTGGCAAAGAGGCATAGACATTTGATTCGTTTGGTCAGATCAAGCACACATGCCCAAGCTAGAGATAGCCCATCATAAGTACTTGTACCACGACCAACTTCATCCATAAGTACCAAAGATTGATTGGTTGCATGATGTAAAATTTGAGAAGTTTCTGTCATTTCCACCATAAAGGTAGATTTACCTGTAGATAAATCATCAGCAGAGCCAATTCGAGTAAATATACGGTCAATCGGTCCTAACTTAGCCGTTTTAGCAGGAATGAAACTGCCACAATAGGCTAGTAAACTAATGAGTGCAGTTTGACGCATAAAGGTTGATTTTCCGCCCATATTCGGCCCGGTAATGATCGCCATTCGATGATTGAAATCGAGTAGGGTATCATTGGGGGTAAATGGCGTTTTACTGAGTGATTCGACTACAGGATGACGACCTGCTGTAATTTTAATCCCGATTTCTGGGCTATACTCTGGCCGATTCCAATTATTCAAACGGGCTTGATAAGCAAAGTTTGCCAATAAGTCGATATGGGCAATTGATGCGCTCATCATTTGTAAATTGCCAATATCAGCTCTTAACTCGTCTAACAACATTTCAAAGAGTAGTTTTTCTCGAGCAAGCGCACGCGATTCACTTGAAAGAACTTTATCTTCAAAGGATTTTAACTCAGGCGTGATATAACGTTCGGCATTTTTCAGCGTCTGACGGCGGATGTAATGATCAGGTGCTTGTTCAGCTTGAGCACGGGTAAGTTCGATATAGTACCCACTGACACGGTTATAACCAATCTTCAGGGTATTGATGCCCGTGTTTTCTCGTTCTTGGATTTCTAAATCAATCAGGAATTGACCTGCGTGATCACGGATTTTACGCAATTCATCAAGCTCAGCGTCAAAGCCTTCTGCAATTACATTGCCGTCGCGTAATAATACAGGCGGGTGTTCAACAATTGCGGACAGCAATCGTTGATGTAACCCATTAAAATCGCCTAATTCTTCATTTAATTGAATGATCAATTTAGATTGTTGCGTCTCAAGAATAGGTCGAATAGCATCTCTTAGGAACGGGATTTGTGCACAAGCTTGACGAAGCTGTACCAAATCACGAGGACGCGCACTGCCAAGCGCAATGCGACTCAAAACACGTTCAATATCCCCAATTTCTTTTAAAACTAAGCGAACAGGACTTTCATGATAGCCTTTGAGTAAAGTATCTGTCGCATCTAAACGTGAATCTAAAATTTGAGTATCACGGATCGGTTGCATCAATGTACGTGCTAGCAATCGTCCACCCATTGCAGTCTGGCAGTCATTGATCAAGCTGAACAGTGACGTACCATGCTCAAACAAAGGATCAATAATTTCTAAATTGCGGCGTGTAACTGGGTCAAGTGCAATAAAATCCGAGCTTTGTTCTAATTTAATTGAGCGGATATGCGGTAATGCCGTTTTTTGAGTTTCTTTGGCATAATGAATCAATGCAGCAGCAGCTGCCTTAGCCAGTGGTAAGTGGTCAATACCAAAACCAGAAAGTGTAGAAACTGAGAATTGGTCACATAAGGTTTTTTGTGCATTATTTAAATTAAAATCGACATTTGGCCGTTTGGTAATTGGACATTCAATTTGTCTTTTAATGTCTTCAATAATATTGGGGTCAACAATATCTTCATCCACCAATATTTCACTTGGCATTAAACGTGCCAATTCAATTGCCAAGCTCTCAGACTTGAAATCTTGCTGTTGAACTTTAAAAATACCCGCACTTAAATCCAGCAGTGCCATCCCAATTTGATTTTGTTGAAAGCATATTGCAACAAGATTAGATGCTTGGGTTGCGGTTAAGAGGGCATCATCGGTCAATGTTCCAGGGGTAATGATTCGTACCACACCGCGTTCGACAGGACCCTTACCAGTCACTTCACCAATCTGCTCACAGATAACGACAGCTTCGCCTTTTTTAACCAAACGAGCTAAGTAACCTTCCGCCGCATGGTATGGAACACCCGCCATTGGAATAGGTTCACCATTGGCTTTACCACGATGAGTGAGGGTAATCCCCAAAAGTTTTGCGGCTTTTTTTGCATCGTCAAAAAACAGTTCGTAAAAATCGCCCATGCGATAGAACATTAAAGAGTGTGGATGCTGCATTTTGACTTTTAGATATTGTTGCATCATTGGAGTGTGGGAGGATAAGTCAGCCATTGTTTCCATGCTATTCATGTATATTAAATCTCTAAATTTAAATAATAAATAAGTTTATTTTGAAAGTTTGGCTATCTAACCAATTCTAACAACTTCTGTGCAAATCTGACCTAAGTAAAGGAAAAAGCATAGCTTTAGTTTACTTTTATTAGTGCCAAAATTGAGTCAACAATGTGTGAGGAAACAAATTGATTTCTCTCGATCGCCATCTTAACAAATTGAGGCTGATTCACAAAAAGGAATCAGAAGATGAGTGCGGAAATTAGCAACAAAAAGAAAGTGGCATTATCTGCTCGTACTATTGATAAAATGAAGAGGAGAATGCCGTAAAGAGTGATATTGGTGAATATTATGATTTGATAGTGATTTGCGGAAAGACTAGATTGAAAAGTTTCGTCTACCGCGATAGGAGCCCAATAGATAATTCATTGAAAAAAATTACACTGGATAACTATCCTATCATTTGTTGGGGCACGAAAACTCAAAGAACAAATTGAAACAAGACGTACTTTATATGCTGATGTAGTTACGGTTTTAGGTCATAAACAAGCTGACCGTGTAATGAGAAAGGACATTGTCGATTTTATTAAAAAACTATTGATCGTGGAGCTCAGGTACAAGCAGGGTGTCGGTTATCAGAGTTAATCATTGCCTATGATTATGCAATCGGTTTAGGTTGTTTTTCTGAGAGTTTTGCTAATCCAGCTTTGCTAGCCAAATCTAGTTTAAAGCAAACGGGAATAAAACTTACCTCTAGTAAACGCACAAGAGTATTATCTGATTTCGAACTTAAACAGGTGCTTGCTTGGTTACCTATATTTGGGTTTTCTAAACATCATAAAAGTATATGACATATAGCTCTTTAGACTGGTGCAAGTAGAGGTGAGATTTGTTCAACTGAATGGAAGGATGCAGTGAGCAGTCCAAGATCTGAAAGTTCTGTATTGACTGCAGTTTCAATCATGAATTTTTTAAAAGCTGCTGTTATTTGGTTTAAGTCTTTTGGAGTTTTTAGACCTTTAGCCAATTCAGCAGCCATACTTTTGATTGTTGCTTCAGCCATGTGAAGTACCTTATGTAATTATCCTCTGAAGGATAAATGAAAATTAAGCACTTACACAAAATTTAGAATAGTTTCAGTTCTAATATTTACCAAGATGACTCTAATTGAATACCAAAATTAGAACCATTGCTGAGATTATTAAAACTGCTATCAACATAAAGTGAATCTCTCAGCTTCTGCTCATTATCATTCCAAAATGCATAGGTATAGTATAAACGTAACTCAGGTCGGTCATAAAAACCGGTTCCTTTCATTGACCAAGTTGGGGCAAAGGTCAATTTGGTTAAATTACGGTTTCGGTTATTATTATCTATCTGATCAAATCCAATTTCTGTTGAAATCTTAAAGTGATCTTGGATGACATATGCGACACGAGAACCTATCGAGAACCATTCGCTATCATCCTGATTTTTGAATTGATCCTTTTGGTATAGGAACTGGGCCTGCCCATTAAACTTCTTATTGTCAGTTTCCCAATCCAGAACTTCGATAAATCTTAGTGAGGAGTTATCTCGTTTAAGCTCAGGATTACCTGTATAACTTAACCCCATTCCAGAACCTTCACCATACTGCAGCGCAACTGTATTCTTACCGTTCAGAACATTAGTGGTGATATTCTGAAGGGTTAATGCCCAACCTGTATGATCTCCGTCGACAACCGATAAACCCGTATTGAGCTTGTTGGTACTATTAAGCTCGATACCTTTAACGGTAAAATCATGTCGGTTTATGTATTCCTTCTGGAATAAATTATCCTTTCTGGAAAACACATAACTTAAAGACAAGTCTTTCACTTTATAGTCATCAATACCAAATCCTGTACCACTTTGGTTCCAATAGAAGTAATCTGACATATTGATATCGTTACGATTGTAATAACGTCGCCCTGCCCAGAAATTACCCCCATTTAGAAAGGAAACATTAGTCCAATCTAAATAAATTTGGGGCAAGCGAGTAAAACCATTTTCACCATTAAATGTTAAGGCTTGACCATATTGGTTATAAAATGCTGCCATAGCATTAAGATTAATTTTGGAGTTGTCTGAAAGGGTCAATAAATTTTGAGAAGCAGCAAGCTCTCCATATTGTTCACATTCATTACCAAGACGATACTTGGAAGGTGCTCCAGTGAGTTGAAAACACTCTTGTGTCTTTCCATTGTCAGTTACCCCCATTCCGGTACGGAAATAGCCGCTAAAATCCGCAGCAGAAGCAATCTGAGATAATAAAAAAACTGTTGTTCCAACAATCCATGGGGTTCTTTTCATTTTAAATTCCTTTTTTTAAGCATGAGTTTATCTAACCCCACTTATAAATTAAGTAGGGTTGGATAGAGGGATGACACGGGGATTTACTTAATTCGGATTAGTTCCGTTATAAGCATTTTGTAGCAAATGACGGATCGCATTCTTCTCGATAGGTTCTGGGTTCCAGTATGGATTTGCTAAAGCGATATCCGTTGCTTTATCCAAATCTGGTTCTGTTAAACCTAATGATGCGAGTGAGAGGGGACCGTCAAGGTCTTTTATTAGATTAAATAAAGCTTTTGCTGCTGTACTTTCGGTAGGGGCATTTAGTGCTCTTTTAATACGTTGCATTGCTTCTGGCGCAGCTTTCTCGTTATATGAAATAGCGTGAGGTAGTACAACAGTATGTGTAGGAGCATGCGGTAAGTTAAAACTTCCACCTAATGTATGGCAAAGCTTATGGTGAATTGCCATACCGACATTACCTAAGACATACCCACATAACCATGCTCCATAAAGACATAAACTTCTTGCCTCAACATCCTGAGCATTATTTTTTAATTTACGTAGGCCATCGGCTAAAGCACGTATTCCTTCTTCAGCCAATAGTGACATAATTGGATTACCATTCTGTGCATATAAACCTTCAGCAGCATGTGCAATCGCATTAATTCCACTAGTAATTGACATTTCTAGTGGAAGAGTTAGTGTCAATTCGGGGTCATAGATAACTGTTTTAGGAAGGACGCGAGGATCTTTCCCTGTTTTCTTGATACCATTTTCAGTAATTCCATAGACTGGAGTCATTTCGGAACCAGCATATGTAGTAGGAATTGCTAAAATAGGTAAATCATATTCTAAAGCAATAGCTTTACCTAAACCCGTTGTAGAGCCGCCACCAACAGCAATAGCGCAATCGGCGCCCAATTCTTTAGCTACTTCTCGAGCTTCTTTAGCTGATTCAATGGGTACGTGCATTACAGCTTTCGAATAGATGCCTACTGAAACATCCCCTAAAATTGAAGAAATTTTTTCGGCTAATTCAATTTGCTCTGGTGTGCACAAGACTAAAGTTTTTTTTGCACCTAATAGCTCAATCTCTCTTTGAAGAAATTGGATAGAACCAGCACCAAAAATGACTCTGCTTTGAGGAATATCATAAATAAAATCAGTATTCATAGTTTTCTCTCTTAAGGTAGTGGGGTCGGCTGATAAGCATAAAATAACCATTTGTTATTTTCTTTTTTCCAAACAGCTAAGGATTTATTATGAAGTTTTTTCTCAATGCTACCTGCAACAAGTTCAGAATGCATTTCTCCAAAAACTAAGGCAAGATCACCAAAAACTTTAATTTTATTAATTGGATGGGTAATCCATTTGTAATCGTAAACCCCTCCAAATAACTTATTTAAATATGATTCTTTGGTATCCGTTACACCACTTGTATGTGTATAAATCATATCTGGGTGAGCTAATTTCGAAAAATCTTCATATCGTTTCTCAACGATAGATTTAAATCTCTCATCTTCCAGAAGTTTAATCAAAATATCTTCCATATTAATTACATTTCGTTATCAAACATAATTTTATCCTAACGATTTTTTTTATTTTAAAAACACTGATTTAGAAAAATATATTTTCATTATTGGAAGAATAAAAATAAAAAATCTCTATTTTAGCAAGTAGGATAATAATGAATTGTTCTTTGTAAAATTTTTAAATAAAAAGTCATATCCTACATAAAGCAGGATATGACTTTTTATTTACAATTAATTAATTTTTTCAATAACTAACGCAATCCCTTGCCCGACACCGATACACATTGAACATAGGGCATATTGCCCCTTGATCTGTTCAAGTTGATTTAAGGCAGTGGTCACCAATCTGGCAC
>NZ_JBIMCW010000029.1:0-48588 GCF_048552295.1 Acinetobacter legionensis | reverse complement strand
CTCAGGATTACATAAGATTGTAAGTTGTGTAAGTTACATAACTTATGTAACTTTATAATTTCATCTTCCTGGCTAATTAATCCAGATCAGTTCTTCGTACTAGTGGAACCTGTAATTTTCAGTGCTGCACTTCCATATATGGACAAATCCCTGACAAGCATTACCGGGAGAGGTTTCCATCGCATCACTCTCCTCAGGATTACATAAGATTGTAAGTTGTGTAAGTTACATAACTTATGTAACTTTATAATTTCATCTTCCTGGCTAATTAATCCAGATCAGTTCTTCGTACTAGTGGAACCTGTAATTTTCAGTGCTGCGCTTCCATATATGGACAAATCCCTGACAAGCATTACCGGGAGAGGTTTCGATCGCATCACTCTACTCAGGATTACATAAGATTGTAAGTTGTGTAAGTTACATAACTTATGTAACTTTATAATTTCATCTTTCTGGCAAATTAATCCAGATCAGTTCTTCGTACTAGTGGAACATATAATTTTCAGTTTATAAAACTAGGGCGTGTCCTCATTTGGCTTGACACCAAATAAACATGCAAGCAATGTAAATCATAGACTGGTAATTTCGTGCAAGCTTATCAAATCGGGTTGCAATCGCTCGGAAATGCTTCAATCTCGCAAACACATTTTCAACTAAATGTCTTAATTTATATAGATATTTATCAAACACCTTATTCGATCTCTTACTGTTTGATCTCAATGGAATAATGGGAATCATATCCTTGTTCTGGGCATATATTTTAATGTGCTCAGCATCATACCCCTTATCAGCAATGAGATAAGTTGCCTCGCCTACAGTATCAATCAGTTGTTTTGCAACTTGACTGTCGTGGACGCCACCCCCAGTGATTTTAAAATCAATCGGTAATCCATTCGCGTCGGTTGCAAGATGTATTTTTGTTGTTCGTCCACCACGTGATTGTCCAATTGCTCTTTCGAAACCATTCCGAGCTCCACTTGCATGTTGATGCACGCGTATGTAGCTTCCGTCAATGAATACCCATTCTTGATCCAAGACGCCTCGTAATCTAAAAAAAATTTATTCCACAATCCCTTGCTTGCCCAACGATTAAAACGATTATAAGCAGTTTGCCAAGGACAAAATTCTTGAGGAATATCACGCCATGTGGCGCCTGTACGCAGTTTCCATAAGATCACTTCCATGATATTTCTACTATTTTTTGAACGGTAGCAACCATGTAATCGCATAGTATCTTGAATTTGCTGCCAGATATCATCGGTAAGAAGAGTACGTGCCATTGAAAATATAGAAATAAAAATAACTCAAAGGAGGATTTTAAGTATTTAAAACCAATTCTTCAAATGAGGACACGCCCTAGGGTTACCAGGGCAGACTAAATTTTTCCTATAGGTTTGTAGTGTTCAAAATAAAAATTTCTATTATTCAGGTTATGATAACTTTTCTGATTTATATTTTTCTTTATAGCCCACTTTTAACAAATCAGAATAATACTTTTTTACCTTTTCAGGGTCGAGGAGTTCAAGTGAAATCCTTTCTTTAAACGCTTCGATCTCTTCGCCTACATTGGCATATTTCCCCCCGAATTCGGGATATTTGATAAGGTCACACAATTTTTGAGCGAAAAATATAGATTGTTTTGGTGTCAGCTGATATGCAGGTTCCAGTACCTTATCACTAACAATTAAGGAAGCTTTTTGATTAAAAGAAAATTCGATATGTGTAATTGTTCTCCCTTCTTTTTTCTGCTCATAACTTACGTCGATATCAGTAAGTTTATTAATTTGATCTATGGCAACCGTCAATACACGCTTTTTGAAATCTCCCATGGTTTTATATTCATTTTCAAGTAGACCTAACTTATCACGCAATTCAACCATACTAATATATAGCTTGCCTTTGCTACGCCATCTAATCAAAAGTTCATACAGCCGTATAGCGTATACACTAGATAATTGAGAAATTTGCTTTAATTCATAACGAGTAAACTTTTCTTCAAGTTTTACAAAAAGCTGTAAAATATCAGGAGCAAAAATTAGTTGAGCACATGCAGCTTCTTTAACATAGCCAACTTTTGATACCCAACGGCTTTTGTAGACCGCTGGCTTACCTGTAACAGGATCTATGGCCTTATAGGTGAGTCTACGTTCAAATAAGTTATCACACGCTCCCTGAAGAGCCTCATAGGCCGCTTGACGACCCAAATTAAAGTGCTTCATGTATTCAGACGCATGTATTGTTAGCAATGTATCCGATGTAAGCTCTTTTTCAATTTCCCTAGCTGCAATAATTGCAACTAAAATTAAGCGTTGTTCAGACAGAGTCAATGCATAAGATGCTTCAATCAAGTTATTGTCTTTATAAATTAGATTTGCCATATTGTGATTAAAGAAATAAATTCCATTAATAGACATTAACATTTAATGTCCATTAATGGAAGATCTATTTATGCCAGGAAAACGTCCATTAAATAAAGGAAAACGTCCATTTAAATAAAGGAAAACGTCCACTTATTGTCAGGAAAACGTCCATTTAAATAAAGGAAAATGTCTACTTATTGTCAGGAAAACGTCCATATAAAACCTCTGAAAACTGGACTTCATAAGGCATTCAGAGGTTCTATAAATATAAATTTATAAAATATATATAAAATTAAAAAAGAACATTACTTGTGGATAACTTTTTTTTAACTTTATTTTTCACAATAGTTGATTCATGAGATTGAAACTTGTACATTATTTTCAACAAAATTACGTAACTTACATAACTTATGATTATTTTAGTAGGTGGTGAAAAAGGCGGAGCTGGTAAAAGCTGCCTTGCCCAAAACTTAGCAGTTTATTTACAAGAAAAGAATAGAGATATTCTGCTTCTAGATGCAGATCCTCAAGGCACAACAACTGACTGGATTAAAGAACGTGATGAGAATGAGGATTTAAAAAATATTCCATCTGTACAAGCTTCAGGCAATATTCGTCAAGTTTTAAAAGATTTATCAAAAAGATATGAAGATATTATCATTGATGCTGGTGGACAAGATTCGGAAGCATTACGTTCTGCTATGACTATAGCAACACATATGCTCTTGCCTTTTAGGCCTAAACGTAGAGATCTAAAGACTTTGGATCATATGGAACAAGTATTAAAACTGGCACGAGCAGTGAATCCAGATTTGAATGCAAGAGCAATCATTACACAATGCCCAACATTACCGTCACAAGTACAGCGAATTTTAGATGCTAAAGAAGCCTGTGTATCGTTCGGAATAAAAGCATTAGACCACATCACGACAAATCGAAATGTTTATGATGATGCAGATGAAAATGGCTTATCTGTTTTTGAAGTAACAAGTGATCCTAAGGCAAAAGCAGAAATTGAAGGGATAGCTCAAGAGTTTTTAGGAGTATAACTATGGCAGGTCTTAGCGGTTTAAAAAAGAAAACTGACGAGCTTTCAGATCAGGATAAACTGGTTGAAAATTTCATATCTGGAGCTGATAAAAGAGTTAAGGATCTAGAAGTTTCACAAAAGAAATTCGTTCGTTGTACCTTTTCTTTGAACCAAGAATTAAGTGAATTAATTGATGAGTTAATTATCAAAAGTAATAACGCTCGTGTTAACAGATCTAGTATTGTAAGAATAGCTTTAGAGTCACTGGCAGAGCAGAATTTAGAAGATTTTAAGCAGCTCGTTGATAAAAGTTTTAAATAAAATAGAGAATGGAAGAGGTTATTCAATCTATAAGATTAAATAACCTAACTTCATAACTTCATAACTTCATAACTTTACTGGCAAATAATTTAAATATTTTGATTTGTTGATAAACCTTATATAGACATCGCGATACTTTGATATTGGAAAATCAAATGGTAAAGTTATTACGTGATATATCACGTTAACTCATTGAGCTGTTCTGTGTTAGCTGGATAGAAACATATAACATCATAATCGGTATTTTTAGGCTAAAGATATTCTGTTGGGCCTAAGTAGTAAATTTAGAAATTAACCATTTCAACTGTATTGAGCTTGTATAGCCAGTATCGATTGAGAGAGTCATGATAGAAAAAATTGGGCATGCAAAAAAAACACCTGAAGTTTTCACCAAGTTAAGTTACGTTTTGATATTAGATTTACCAGACTTTATTCAAGATTTTGTATTGGATCTTAAAAATAAGATGGATGATGAAATCAAAAGAATGCTTGACCAGGCAGCAAAAGACAATCAAAACGTTGATGAATTTGAAATTTTAAAGTGGTTACTCGATACAATTGATGTAGCTCCTGAAGAAACTGAAGAGGTTAAAAAGCACCAACATAAAGAGGTGCATGCTGTGCTATTTACTTGTTTTTTTACTCAATTGTCCGAGGCCTTAAGTCTGAAGTTATCAGAACATATGAGAGTGGAGTCAAAACCGCAGCGTTGTGTTAAAAAATTGACTCAAAGAACTTATAAAAAATATTTTGGTTTGCCTAAAAACTTCAAGCTCAAGTTAGAACGAAACCTGAAAATCAATTTTTACCCTGAAAAATTATGGTAACTGTATGACTAATACTGATGGATTGTCAGATCTACACGAAGAAATCAAAGTATTGGAAAAGTGGGTAAATCAGTCACTTGGTGAAAAAAAAGCTATTTTCAAAGATTTCGACGTTCAAAATAAGAATGAGTTGTATGCTGCTGCAGAAAAAATCCAGGTTACTATTAAAAAAAAGAGAATTGTGACGGAACATAAAATTCTGGCTGGTTTAACTCAATGGACTAAAATTGAACAAGAAGGGCATCAGTATGGTTATCTGTTGACTGGATTAATTTGTGAAATGCTCAAAGAACTTATCAATTTACCGAATTCTAGTTCTAAAGATAACACTAAATATAAAAAAAATGGAAGAATAATTTACTAAGTTATTGTTTTTAAGTTGATCCTTGTTTTATATGGGGGTGATAATAACTTCTGATTACTAGTTTTTACCTTAAATATACCGATTGAAAGATTCATTTAAAGGCTATGAATACATGAGTTTTACAGTTTGGCTAGGTCAGCATGAGTACTTTTCACAAGATTTAAGATCGACCATGAACGTGATTAAGTTATAGGGGATTGATGAAATAGTTTTTATGAATTTCTGGCTTTCTGGGCTGATTTTATCAAATTCATGTCTATGCAAAATTGCGACATATTTCTCGTGCTGGTAGTTATCCAGAGTTTGGTCTGCATCTATCCATAGTGCAGACCTTTTTTTGGTGACAGTTTTTTCTTAGTGATTTTCGATCTGGATGTAGTGATTTCACGTTTGCAGAATATATCTTAGCGGTGATCCATCTAATATTCGTGATTATAAAGAGAGCTAATTCACAGGTTCTACAGATTATGTAGCGACTAACTATATCAAAGTCTATTTGCAGTTGATGGTTGGCGCTTAGTTTATATTTACGCTTAGGTTTCAGTTAAAAAATCAATATTCTGTTGAATCCGTGATTGAATCATCTGTAGGGTAGATTCTCGAATTTGATGGGGATACAGGCGCTGCGCAATTTGACTAAATTGAAGTGCAATTTCACGCATGGTCAAGATGATCTCATCGACTTCTAGAGTAGTCAGATTAGCTTCTGAAGTACCGAGTTTATGTATGTCATTTCGGGAAATATTGAGCGCTTCTCCCATAATGTCCATTTGATGATAACCACCTGGACCCTCGCAGAAGGTCACATCATAGGCTGGAGCCAATTTCCATTGACCATTTTTCTCCATGAGAAATGAAAAGTTCTTAGTATGGTCATCCCGATTATTGAAAAGCACATTAAACACAGCACGTTTAAAAGCATGCAATCTTTCTCGTACATCTTGCGTACACATCAAGGTTGCCCGGAGAAAATTGCGATAGTCTAGGCTACCTGGAACTTTATAGTCTGCTCCTGTATATGCAGCCAAACTCTGCATTGGAATCCGCATACCATTTTGACGATCGAATCGTTTAGAAGCAAAAGCCGTTAAACCATTGGGCAAATTAAAGAAATGGGTATCTGGAGTCTCAATTGCACAAAGTCGCAAACATTCTGCATAGACGGCTTCAATGGCGCAGACTTCAGGATGCTCTTGCTGAGCAGGAAACTTAATCAGCCAGGCTTCATGTTGATCAGAATCTTGAGTCGAAAACTCTAAATTGACAGGATCTCGGTAAACCAACGCTTTTGGTCTGGCACCTTGAGGGGAGCCACCCATGACCAATAAATGCTGTAGAAATTCACCACCTTCACCTTTGAGTACTTCTTGAACTTCCTGGGCCAGTTGTTGTAAAGGGATATTTTCTGAGGTTTGCATGTCAGCAACACAAGGTTCAAAGGAGAGGGCACCCATTGCGTGACTACTAATATAGGTCAGACGCTCCAAAGGTCCAATTCGTGCTGAATTTAAGCCAATTTTTTTGAAATATCGATCCATCAACATCATGCCCCAACCATCTGGTAAAGCGTCATAGACTGGACCTGGGAGTCCCATTTGATGAGTAGGAAAACCTTGTCTGAATGGTAGACCTTTTAAAGGCAGCAAGTAAGAAGAGAGCTCAACACCTTGCTGTATTGCTTCTGGACTATATTCAAAAGCAATGGTGGGTCTACCTGTCGTGGCTGTTGAACTAATCAGCGTTCCCCATAACCATGATTCGCCCCAACCGTTGTAATAAACATTAAGTCTATTGAGCATTATCCCTTCCTCTTAATACGGTGGCGCTTACTTTGACTCTCATAGCGAAGAATGTCATTCACACTGTTAAGCTGAGGTTTAAATAGTTCCTGAAGTTCGTTTAATCGACCCAAGACCATTGCAATACGGACTAAATTTTCAACAGATACATTTCGTCCCGCTTCAAGATTCGAAACTGTATTCACGCCGACACCAGCGCGTGCTGCTACCTCAGCTTGAGACATCTCCAGAAAGAGTCGTTGCTTACGTAAACGCTCACCTAAAAGAGTCACAACTTCTTCTGGTTTAGTGAAATATAAATCCATTAAATTGGGTCTTAAGAATGAATAATTTAATTAAATCACAAAATAATGGAATTAATCTATAGCTATAGTGTGGCTAAGGAGGGCTTTGTTGCACAGCACATCAGAAGGGTAGGTATAGTCCTTGGGTATCGGTTACAGAAAATCATCAGGATGTACTTTGACTGATTGTTGATACGGAGATTTCAGTATTTTCATTTTTCCTAATAGGTCACATTACTTAGAAAGGGTTCTTCGAAAATTAGTTCATACTTTAAAAATCCTATAAATATTGAGGATATTTTCTTAATGCTTTCAATATAGCATGCGGCTATATGTAACTCGAACGGGCTTAATCTGCCTTTCAGTATAAATTTTTTGGGCGTGAGAGGGGAGAGGTGTGAGGGCAAGCAATTTATATCGTGGATACTTCTAAATTACTTATGTAATAGAAGGTGGTAAACATGGATTTAGAGGTAATAACACTAAATATAAAAAAATTGGAAGAATAATTTATTAAATTATTGTTTTTATGTGGTTATTGGTGATGTTATGAATAATAATAACTTTTTTCTTGATGAATTTTACCTAAAAAAATTGATCAGATAATTTTCTTTAAATGTCATGCATACATAAATTTGACAGTTTGAAGGGATCGGTATGTGCATTTTTCACAAGGTTAAAGATCGACCATAAATGTGATAAACGGCAGAGGATCATTGAAAAATGAATGGATTTAAACACTACATGTATGCACGAAAAAAAGTATCGCTGCGGTTCTGCTGACAGGCTGTATTGAGCATTGAATGCAAATGATGTAGTAATTGTCTACAGGCTATAGGACCAGCATGAAGAAGAATGAAATGTAGTTGCCAATTTATAACCTTGGTTGAAAAGCATAGCATTGTTATTCGGAGAAGTGAGGTAAGCCATCCTTCTCTTATTCATTTAAAATGATTCTTACTCAACTGATCTCGACTCATGGGCTGGTTCCAATTAGACGGATAATAACTTCCATCCCCTATCTTTTTCTTACCACATTTCTTGCATTTAATCCCTTCTTTGGAGATTTGATTCAGCATCACTGTTGTCGGTTGAATCAAATCAATGACATAGTTCGTTGGTTCAGGAAAAGCAGAAGAGGCTGCTTTATTGCAAAAGAGAACATTCGGATCAAATGGATTGGATTGCACAAAAGCCATGATACAGCCACAGAGTAATTCACCTGCATGTAATCTGTAACATCCATTCAGGTCATCAGACGAAGATTAATCTGAAATTTAAGCACTAAACGCCATAAATCTATGTATGGGCAGACTTTTTTGAGACATATGTTGATAAACATGCGGCAAGTTACATTGCTTAAAAGTCTATCTAAGTTAACGATCTATTCAATTCTGGATAAGTAATCTGAATATTACGATCCTAAATTACCCGAAGAGTATTAAGATTTCTAAGAATCGTGATTGTTGGTTTATTTGGGAAATTAATCAGTGGATTGAAGCAAAGATGATGGCTCATTAAGGATTGTGGGCTTCGACTACTTAAATTTTAGGTATTTTGAATAAAGCATATTTCAAAAATCTTAATTAATGGATTTAAATTACCATAAAAACCTTCAATATTGGCTTGAATCCATTGTTGTTGAGAGTCAATGCGAGACCAATCAATACCATAACCACAATGAGCAATCAGATGCTCAAAGAAAATCCGTTGTGTACGTCCATTACCTTCACGGAATGGGTGTATGACATTAAGCTCACAATACAAGTCGGCAAGTTGAGGAATCAGTTGTTGTGGTGCTAAGCCTTGAAAGTATTTTTTTTCTTGAAGCGGTTTGAGTAGTTTATTGGTTTCAATTTCAATACGGGAAAAATTACAAAAACGGGTGTCACCTTTGGAAATATCGATTTGTCTTAACTTTCCTGCCCAGTCGTATAAGTCGCCAAAGAGCTGCGCATGAATTGATTTTAAGTATTGTAAGTCGTAAGGTGGTTCAGCATATTCAATTAAGTTACTTGCCAATCCAGACAGTTCTAGTTCAGCTTGTTCTAAAATTTGTTCATCATGAATATTGAGTTTGTTCTTTAGGATATTTGTGCCAGGGTAACAATACAGGCTGTCACCCATTTCCCCATATTTATCCATACATGCACCTGACTAAGTTTCGGGTTGCGAATACTTCTTATATTTTTGCAAGATTTCAGCTTTACTTTGTTGAGTTGTTTGAGCTGTCGTTGTAATGCCTTCAAGCTTTAGGCTGGCTTGATAGTTTTGCGCACGTGTCGCTTGAATATATTTTTTTTTCTGTTCAGTGGTTCTGAGCATTTCGAAACTCCATTGATGCTACACGTGAAGTAAGTATAGCAGAGAATCTTTTTGATCAATGCTGCATACACAGCATTTCAAAATGTAATACAACGGTATTGTTTCATGTAATAACAGAAAACTAAAAAAAAGTGGAAGAATTTTTAAAATTTAGACCACCCATGATAAGTAAACCATATGTATTTGTTGATAATTGTAATTTTGAGAAAATTTAGTTGATAAATTAAATGAATTTTAATATACAAAGATATGCTCATTTTTTATATCGATAAAAATGTTAAAATTTGACTATTTAGTAAAAAATATAGAGATATTTATGGGGCAATTTATCATGCCCTTTTGCTTTGAGCGACAAAATGTTCAATTTAAGATAGTAAAAATTAACTCAGAACTACTGAAAATCAAAAAGATTAAACAGAGCCAGAAAGTAGTAGTACAAGCAAAGTTCAAAATAATCTATGTGAAAATTTGGCAAAAAATATTGCTATTAATGCAAACGGAGCCATGCTTACGTGTACATTCTAATTATGTTGCAATCTTACAGTTGATACATAATCTTGATGATTTTATCGAAAAATCACAGCAACACTTGTGCTTTGAGAGAAAAGCTCAGAAAGAGCTGGATGCTAAATTTTTTGCTAGATTTTTTAAGCTGACAAAGAGTTCAATAAAAGATCAACTTTTACCAAATTGTTCAGATCGTAATGAATTTAACCAATGCAATTTGATAAAAAATTAAGCGAAAGCGAATATGCCAAAGATTGAAACAGAAGAGCAATTCTTAGATTTAGCAGAAAAATTCCAAAAAGATTATTGTTTATTACGCAATCATGTTGTGAATACACAATTTGTCGATCTATCAGATGATTTACGTGAAAAAGCCCATGCTCTATATAAGGAAGCACAACAGATATATGGCTATATATCTAGTTCTAGACAATTAGGTAAATATTATTATCTAGCTTCTTTAAGTTATTTTGCATGCCCGACTACTAGTAATACTCAAGAGCTGTCGTCTGAACGTTATTTGATTCTACAAGCGAGTTTTTTAACATATCGGCAGTATCAAGAATTTGCAAAAATTGATAAAGCTGAGAATAAGCAAAAACATGTTTGTGATCTCTTTCGCTATGTATCACGATATGTTCTGGATTCTAATCATGCTGAATTATTTCAAGAATGCAGTGAGCTACTAAATCGCTATGTCATGTACGAACGTAACTTGAAAAAGGAGGATCGTAATCAACTTTTTAATATTAAAGATTTCAAACAAGTACAAGCCATAGAGTATTTATCGGCTCTATTAATAATTTTTAAAAGACTTGATGATCGTCGTGTTGTTCATCGTCAGCGTAAGTCAAAAAAAAGTAAAGTTTTGCAATGGCCGACGAAAAATGAACTCAAAAAATTTCGTGAAATTAAAACGGGTAAGCAAGTAGATATTGGACATAACGCAAAGATCAGTATTTATGATGCCGCTCTTCACAAAGATGAAGAGGGTGAAGTTGATCTATTAGATCCTGAAATGGAGTTTTATTCAGAAGATGAAAAGTCTAAAAATTTAAATTATATACTCAGCGATAATGCGACGCATCTAATGCGGCATCGCCAGCGCCGTCATGCTCCTTTTGTTACAAATCCACATTATTTGGCGCCAGATATACTGAAGCAAATTGTTTATGTGTTGAGAACCGAGTTATCCGGGCACTGGAGGGATGCTGCAATCGCTGCAGCATGTTTATTGTCACTTTTGACGGGATTATCACCCGTCGCACTGA
Source organism: Acinetobacter legionensis (assembly GCF_048552295.1). Classification (NCBI taxonomy): domain Bacteria; kingdom Pseudomonadati; phylum Pseudomonadota; class Gammaproteobacteria; order Moraxellales; family Moraxellaceae; genus Acinetobacter; species Acinetobacter legionensis. Next base: position 37,500 of record NZ_JBIMCW010000029.1, on the reverse strand, counting down.
TGGATTTTAACGAGCTTATTCAAGATGGAATTTTGATCCAGAATGGTTCAAGTAGACGTCGCGAATATTTACTCAAATTAAATCTTAAAATTACAGAGCAGAAGATTAAGAGCTTAAATCATGTGCGGTGGAATGAAGTGATGACACATCAACTACATTTACCTTCTGCTTGGTTTGACTATATAGAACAAGCATCGAATCCACTAATTTCATCAACACACATTAATACGAAACTTAAGAATTGGCTTGATAATCGGTTTGTAGGTTCGATCACTGTAGAAAAACTGCAGGCTCAATTATATTTTCATATATATTATGAAACATATAATGAATATCTTGCTCATGTAATTGCTGGGCGGGATAGTCAGCATCACATGCCTGGTATCTATTATGGCGGGCTACCGAAAACTCAACTCAGTAGCACATATCTAGCCTTTTTAGAAAAAGCACTTACACCACATTCCACACATTTTACTGAAGACACGGCTGAACTAAAAATATTGCAACAACAATTCAAAGTGCAATCTGCATTATCTATAGGAAGGATAGGGAGCCAACTGGCACTTGAACCCAATTTTGTGAAAGAGCAATTCCATATTTTACATAGACATTGTCACGAAAACATCCAAGAAGATAAGCACATTATTAATCAACTTAATGCATATGCGTGTTGGATGTGGCATATCAGTTTGTTGAGTTTGGCAAGTCGGCCTAAAAAAAACCTGTTGGGGAATTTGGATGATTATTGTGTTGAGCTCAAGCTTTTATATGTGAATGATAAAAAAAATAGTAAAGCAAGAAAAGATGGTCGTTTTATCCCTTTATCTGATTTTTTCATAAAAACACTGCAAAATTACACTGCCTTTTTAGAACAAATTATTGAAGCGTACGGTTCATTTTTTAGACAAGTCTTTGCAAAGAAGAAGATAACTGTAAATGATCTTTTTGGTAAGGTCATTTTTAGTAAAGATATCTTGCCGATAACTGTCAAAGAATGGCAGAGCAGGAAAATTAAGTTAATCCCTTTATCGAGAAAATGGGTGAATTCATATATGCAAGGAGTCTTTCCAAAGAATATGTATTCGAATTGGTTACGTCATTTTGACATGAACTTTTTGATGCATGAGCAGCAAGAGGGTAAACCAGCATTAGCTTTTCACTTAATTCAGGCCCTGTATGGTCATGACCAACGTGACCGAGAGGCTTTTCATCCGCATTCTTCACTTATCCCGAATGTCTATGTACAGCAAGCCCGCCAGCAATTGCAAGATAATGTCAAATCTTTATCGATTAAACACTTAGAGCGAAAATAGTTGTATGCAAAAAATCAAAGAACTAATAAAACCACAACTAGATGATCTATTTGTTGATATTCATAAAATGGTGAAAAAGTCGCTAGATAGACAGCCTTCTCCACCTGAAGTATTGACGAAAGAAATGCAGCAAAAACTTGATCAGCAGATCGCTGAAAAATGGCATGACATTAAAGATAGTGTTGATTGTTTGAGTCAAAAGTTGAGCCGAGACGAACAATCAAAACTGATGCAATTTACTGAAGATGAATTTAATAAAAGAAGGAAGCAATTCAACCAGAATGTAGATAAAAAATCATACAGAATTAAGCTAAATCCACATACTAAACGGATCGTACTGCCTAGAAAAATTGAGAGTACAGAGTCACGGTTAGAACAGGGGCATCTACATATCCATGTACTTAAGGAATTAAGGCAGTATTGGCAAGATTCATTTGAATATTGGAATGAACCAAAGTACTTATGGGGAAATTTATGCTTAAGTTTTATATATATTTCAGGCTGTGCAGATGAACAGCATTTGATTGCTATTCAGAAGCAATTGCAGGAGGCCATTGAGCTTGGTACAGATCTGAATTGTTTTCGGTTATACCATTCGGACTACAAAAAAATCACTAATCCATTGTTACTACATTATCGTGTTGAAAACTCTCAATATGGCAACGATGTAGAACAGGGAAAGTTGTACCAATGGAAACATGTTTTTTTTAACCCATATGCGCAGTTCATTTTGCAATATTTAAAAAAGTTGAAAGCTACTCAGAAAGAATTTTGTCTGCAACATTCAGTTGAAGATTGTATTTTAGAAAGCTTGAGTAAGATAGGCAGGAAAAAAAGTCTTGGGGATCTGCAATATCAAATTAAACGCCGTGGATTTCGTGCATTTAATGATGTGCAAATGGTACTCGAATTTAATCCAAACCTCAGCATAGATATATTTTTGAGTAATGTGCTTCAGCAAGAGATTAATACTGTTGCTTTAAGGCCATCCGAATTTAGATTGCTGTGGAATAATGATTACAATCAAGTCACAGAACCAGATAATCGCCCTATTCATTTTGAACAAGAGCAGTTACTTCCTGAAGTTCCGACTGTTCAAAGCAAATTACAAACGATTCCGTATGAGTTGATGTTGTTTGGTCAAAAGAAACGTAAAGGTCAAAAAGTTGAGCGTTTAGATAAAAAGAGGAATAAAGAAGAACGCACGCTACGTTTTTGGCAAGAAACTAGAAGGGTGTTAGAGGAGAAGATAGTTGATGCTAATACAGAGGAAAAGTCTTTAATTGATGCTCAACTACGCTTAATTCACTGGTTAATGCATTTAAAAAAACGAGGGCTTCAATTATCAACTATTGAAAGCTACTTAGGATCGTTTGGCAAAGAATTTATATTTGAGATTTGGCTCAATAAATTAGATTTAAAGCAACAATCCATAGATGACTATGAGGATTTATATCGGCAGCTATTGAAATACAGCAGTGAACGTGATGAAAAAGCAGTTCAACGAGATTCGGTGAAAGGAAAAACCTCTCGTAAGATGCACCAAAGCGCAGAATACCGTTTTGGTCGCCTAAAAGATTTTCATCAATTCTGTATAGAGAATTATGATGCTCCAGGGGTATTGGTGCTACAGAATTCAAGTTTTAAGCATTTACAAATTTGCAATGCACGGCTAGTGAGTCCTTTGCTATTTGGCAAATTATTGGAAAAACTAGAAAATTTAAGTCAAGAGCCAACGGCATCAGAGTGGGTCGATCATCTGAGTTGTTTAAAGCTGATGTATTTACTAAGTTATAGAACTGGACTTCGATTAAATGAAGTTCGTTGTCTTAAAATACAAGATATTATTTGCCCAGAGCTACTTTATAAAGAAAAAGAAAATACAGTTTTTAATAATATCACGCTTCATATCCAAGACAATTCATATCGCCGTCTGAAAACGCGAAGTGCGAATCGTCAAATACCATTGAAAATTGCATTGTCAGAACATGAGTTTTTAGTAGTACAACGTTACATACAACATCGTTATGAGCAATATTTGGTTAATCAGCAGGATGATCTACTTTTTAGTGTGAATCATCGTGTATTAACTGATCAATGTATCAGCAAAATTACAGTAGATTTGTTTAGTCAAATATTAGGTATGCATCATGGCTTTAGTTTTCATACATTACGCCACAGTGCTGCTAACTATCTAGCAATAACTTTGCTCGGTTCAAAAGAAATGATCAAGACCTACACAGATTGTCCTTGGGTAAAAGCAAAAAAGATGAGGGATTTATTGTTTGGTATGAAAGCACGTGCTCAAGAAGAGATTATTCAACATAAATGGCAGGTGCTCGCCTCTTGGATGGGGCATAGCAGTATTGAGCAAACGGCTTCAAATTACCTTCATGTTTTGGATTTATTAGCAGTCGATCGAATTTATAATTCGCCGTGTATCATTTCAAAAAAAGTATTAGAACAGTGTTTTAGTCCAGTGAAGTCAAGTACAGACTACATAAACCTAAATCGTTATACTCAGCAGCAGAAATGGTTTAATTCTTATCAGCAAACACAGCCAGTTACGATGGCTGGCCGACAAGAAAAGAAGTTTAGTATAGAGAAGAGTACTCTGACACCTTTTCAACGTTTGATAAGTTTTAGAGAAGGTCGTTTAAGCGAAGATACCCAAGCTCAAGAATGGATGCAACGATGTCAATGGATGAGCACTAAATGGATGGATCGCCAAAAATTTAATTTAAAAACGAATTATGTTTATAGTAAGAATTTAGAAGAGAGTTGGTTTGATGAACTTTACGAAAAGGCTAAAAAACTGACTCGTCCAGATGAAATAATTCCTCTCCTTGATTTTCATTATAAAGATGATAGGCAGCAAGATGCACTGAAAGAAAAGAACATGGTTAAGGCGCTTAAAATATTATTATTATTTGGAAAACTGCGTAAGAATTTTCTACATTTTCAATGCCGAATGAAAGGTGATGAGCAACAAATTGTTAATTTTATTACTGGTATAGAGCCAATGTTAGGAGATCATCTGTATTTAGAAAAACAAAACTACCCAGTTAATTTGGATGCTCCTGAGCGAACCGTTAAATTTAGTTTTCAAAGAGTTGTCGGCTCTAACAAAAAAAATGTTACTCCGCTGGTTATATTTAATTTAATGTTAAAAATGATGCAAAAAGATGAACTCTGGTTGAAATAGCCTAAGCAAACTAAAAGGGGAATTGTTTAAAAATCTCTCTGGTTATAAGTAAACTGTCTTTATGAAAAGCATCATACTAACTTTGATTCATAATAAAGGGAATTTAAAAGCTTTAGCATCACAATTTGGTCACTGGATTTTAGACAATAGTGTAAAGATTAGCACTTTGGTAAATCGATGAGCTAAAGTGTTGTAGTCCAAACTCGATCTGACAATTACCCATTTTTTAGTGTGCCCGTCAGGTTAAATTTGAACTGAATTTTTCTCAGCCCAAATTCATTTCCAATCAAGTTATGTTTCAAGTGGCGTGCGAACACTGCACAATTTAATTCACGGTGCCTAAGACAGGTATCAACTTCGGACCAGCCATTCTAGCTTTGCTAATGATTTCCACCAGCTCATCATAAGTCAGTTCAAACTTATCCTCACTATCAAATACATAGACCATATTCTTGCCTTCATGTTCAGGTGGAGTAGGTGGTACAAATCGTTTCGGGATAAGAATTTGTGCGAGTTGTTCGTCAGTTAATTTAAATAAGTGCATGTTTTTATCCTACTCTTGCTGCTTCAGTTTGCAGTCTATGCACTTCTGCATTGACTGCTGAATGCGGTACAAATCCAAAGTTGAGTTGGCAATGCCAGTAAAACTTCGGTCTACAGGACAGCATATTTTTGCTGCTCTGTAGTTCTCCAATCACACCCCTTTTTTGAGGGGTGTGATTCTTCGTTCCTGATTCCTCAAAAGCATCCAATTTTCTGCTGAAAATCGGCACAGCAATTTCATTGTTTTTCTTCTCAAAAGCCGCTCTATTTTTTCGCTTTTGATCTAAATTATTTTGCGATTTCTTTTATATATTTTTAAAGCTTTTAAAGCTTTTAGCCAGCCTGTAACCATTGCAGTGTAACGATTACAGCGTCCATAAGACTACAGATTCCGACCTTAAAGACGACAGATTCCGACCTATTGACGACAATGTTTTATTAAGTCAGTATAACGCTATAGTTTAACGGATGCGTTTAATGGCTAAGGAAAAGAAATACGGTTTAAGTACCGTTGCACAAAGCAATAAATTGGTCGAAGCGATACACGGCATGACGCTCACTGAAAAGCGACTTTTCATCCATGCTAGCGGTCTAGCGCGACAGCAAAATTTGAAGGAAGGAGAAGTTCTAACCATTACCCCCGCCAAAATAGATATCCATAGTGCGATATGTAGTTGCAGAGTGCCTAACAATATTACTATCTAGGAATATTTTCATGGCCATGCCTAACGAGGCTGTAGCGAAACTCCCAGCCGAATTTTACCCATTAAAGCGGTCCAAATAACAAACATATTTCATGCTGCTATTCAAATTCCAGCTCACTAAAGCGCAACAACTTCGCTACTTTTCAAATAGCCGCGCATCACCAAAAATAAAATATTTGTACTTCGAGTTTTGCTACAACTTCAACGAGTCTGTAGTAAAAGGAATCCGTAAAGACACTTATCCACAGCACTCTCTGTATTGATTAGTAGTAGGTTAAAAGCCACGCAAACGATTTTACATAATCGCCACTTATGAGTAGTGACGTAATTTTAATGTGTCTCGACCTATTTTGAGCCTTCCAGCTGCGTTCGGCCAGAAGCGGACGCCAGGGTGTGCCTTAAAATCCTGCTAAACCCCTCCCAGCTAGCTCCGCCAATTACCGGCGCCTCACTGCATACCAATTGGAAGTCTTATAGCCAAGCGTTTGAGTGCGATTGCTAATTGCTCGCAATAAAACTGTAACATTGAGTCGTTATGCTCACCTCATTATCTGATTTCGTAATCAAAAATAAAGATTGATTACAACAACGAGGGTCTGGCAGCAATGATTCAACTTCAAAATATTACCGTCCAGTACGGACAAATGATTGCGTTGCATCCAACTTCACTCACGTTTCAACAGGGACAGTTTTCAGTGTTGCTCGGTGCCTCTGGTGCAGGCAAATCAACAATGCTCCGTTGTCTTAACCTGATGCAAAAACCCACTAGCGGCAATATAAACATTACAATGTTAGGTTCATTGTTGGACAAAAAAATATTGCAAGAGCATCGTCGGCGTACTGGCATGATATTCCAGCAGCATCAATTAATTGGTCGACTTTCTGTTTTGCAAAATGTGCTAATGGGTAGACTAGGTTATCACTCGACGCTTCGTACTCTTTTTCCTCTATCGAAGGAGGATCAATCTATTGGATTACACAGCCTTGACCGCGTTGGGCTACTTCACAAAGCACTCTCACGAGTGGATGAGTTAAGTGGCGGTCAGCAACAACGCGTGGGTATAGCTCGGGCATTAGCGCAGCGACCGGCACTTGTTTTGGCAGACGAGCCTGTGGCAAGCCTTGATCCAGCAGCCGCCAACAAAGTCTTGGCGCTCTTACACCAGATATGCAAAGAAGACGGCATAACCGCTGTAGTCAGCCTACATCAAGTCGATCTCGCTAAACGCTATGCTGACCGAATCGTCGGTCTGGCTCATGGCAAGGTTGTGTTCGATGCAATACCAGCGGCTCTGACACAAACGCATGTAACTGAACTCTATGAACAAAAAGCGTAATTGAATTCAAACATTCCAAATATTACTCATAACCATTGTTTAACTTAAGAACTGAGGAGAAATAACCATGAAAAAGCTATTCGCTGTACTGGCTCTAATATCGTTTTGCCTCTTAGGTAGTGTCACATATGCCGCACCTAATCCTGACCCCGGCACATTAAAAGTTGCTCTCTTGCCTGATGAAAATGGATCAACCGTCATTAAAAATAATAAGCCTCTAGAGATGTATCTTGAAAAAGCTCTGGGCAAAAAGATTGAGCTTATTGTTACCACTGACTATTCATCAATGATTGAAGCAATGCGGTTCGGTCGTATTGATCTTGCATATTTTGGGCCCTTGTCTTATGTATTGGCCAAACAGAAAAGTAAGATTGAACCATTTGCAGCAATGCAACAAAAAGGCACAACAACTTATCAGTCAGTGCTAATTGTGAATAAGGCGGCGGGCATCAACAACATCACAGATATCAAGAAAAAAGCCGTTGCCTGGGGTGACAAGGCCTCTACATCCAGCCACCTGATCCCCAAATCAATGCTTGCTGATAAAGGATTATTTGCCGGAAAGGATTACAAGGAGCATTTCGTAGGCGCTCACGATGCAGTGGCGATGGCAGTTCAGAATGGACACGCGCAGGCCGGTGGTCTGAGCAAGCCCATTTTCAAATCGCTCGTTCAGAGCGGCTTGATCGATCTAAACAAAGTGAAGGTCTTAGTGGAGTCAAAACCGTTTCCTCAGTACCCATGGACTATGCGCTCTAACTTAAAACCAGAGCTAAAAGTAAAAATTCGTGCTGCCTTCCTCGATTTGAAAGATCCGAACGTGTTGAAACCATTCAAGGCTGATGGATTCGGGCCTGCAACAGATAAGGATTACGATGTCGTGCGTGATTTAGGTAGTTTGCTAAAGCTAGATTTTTCCAAGTTCTAATTTTTTGAGGTCTCTACAATGAATACGAACTTCGAAGCCATATTGTCAGAGCAGCGCCAAAGCTGGAATCGAGTAGTTAGGTATGTGATATTGATTTTAGCTATTGTCGTCGGATGTTGGTATTACGTTGGTCTATTTGATGGTGAGCGTTTAGGCGAAGGCGTGCCAAGTCTTGTTAGTCTCATTGGTGAGATGTTCCCTCCCAACTTTAGTGAGTGGAGAGCATGGGTCAAGCCAGTGCTCGATACCTTAGCCATGAGTATTGCTGGAACCGCCATCGCTGTGCTTTTGTCCGTGCCCTTGGGTATTTTGGCTGCACGCAATACCAGTCCACATCCAGCGGTCTATCAGGCTGCGCGTGCTCTGTTAAATGTGTTGAGATCTGTTCCTGAGCTTATTATGGGTATAGTTTTCGTGGCAGCTGTCGGCTTTGGTGCACTGCCGGGTGTGTTGGCATTAGGCCTGCACTCAATCGGCATGATCGCTAAGTTTTTTGCGGAAGCGATTGAGCATACAGATCAAGCACCAGTTGAAGCTGCGCAGGCCGCAGGTTGCAGCCCGCTACAAGTGATATTTCATGGCATTTTTCCGCAAGTATTACCGCAAATGGCCGACACCGCGATTTATCGGTGGGAATACAATTTTCGCGCCTCAACGGTGATGGGAATGGTCGGTGCCGGCGGTATAGGTTTCGAGTTGATAGGATCGCTGCGTCTTATGCAATACCAAGAAGTATCCGCGATATTGCTGGTCATTCTTGGGATGGTGACGCTAGTTGATACATTCAGTTCATTCTTGCGTCGCAAGTTCAAGTAGCTAACCCATATAAAAAATCAGGTATACACATGAAACAAAAAATAGTTCTTACCCACTGGGTTCATCCTGAAATTATCGATTATTTACAATCTGTTGCGGATGTCGTTCCCAACATGACCCGCGATACTATGTCGCGCGCAGAATTGCTGGAGAGAGCAAAGGATGCTGACGCACTGATGGTATTCATGCCTGACAGTATCGATGATGATTTTCTTGCGTCCTGCCCTAAATTGAAGATTGTAGGTGCAGCACTCAAAGGCTATGACAACTTTGATGTCGATGCTTGTACCCGCCGTGGTATTTGGTTCAGCATCGTGCCGGACCTTCTGACCATCCCAACGGCGGAGCTGACAATTGGATTGCTTCTTGGCCTGACTCGCCATCTGGCCGAGGGGGATCGCCGTATCCGAACTCACGGATTTAACGGGTGGAGACCGGAACTATACGGAACGGGTTTAACAGGACGCACACTCGGAATCATCGGTATGGGTGCGGTCGGGCGAGCGATTGCGAAGCGCTTATCGAGTTTTGATATGCGGGTGCTTTATTGCGATGACATCGCCTTGAATCAAGAGCAGGAAAAGGCCTGGAATGCACGACAGGTGAGTCTCGATGAATTATTAAGTAGCAGTGACTTTGTTGTACCTATGCTGCCAATGACGCCGCAAACTTTGCACTTATTGAATGCAGAAACAATTGGCACAATGCGCACAGGAAGCTACTTGATCAATGCGTGTCGTGGTTCAGTTGTCGATGAATTAGCTGTTGCCGAAGCACTTGAATCTGGAAAATTGGCGGGTTATGCGGCAGATGTTTTCGAATTGGAAGAGTGGATCCGTGTTGATAGGCCAACAGCTATTCCGCAGGAGTTACTGACCAATACAGCGCAAACATTTTTCACCCCACATTTGGGGTCTGCGGTCGACGACGTGCGTTTCGAAATCGAGCAACTAGCAGCCAATAATATCTTACAGGCACTGACCGGCCAAAGGCCATCCGATGCTATCAATAATCCAATTTTGGAAGGCGTTAATTGATCAATCTTGAACGCGTAGTTACTTTTCTGGCTGTCGTGAATCGGGGTGGCTTTCGTGAAGCAGCCAAGCACACAGGGCTCTCACAGTCAGCTGTGACTCAGCATGTTAGGCGCCTAGAAGAGTCGCTGAGTGTCAATCTGATTGTGCGAAACAACGCAGGTAGTACGCTCACAGAGGAAGGCAAAGTGTTTTTGCCTTATGCGGAAAACCTAGTGCGCACCGGATCCAGAGCGTGCGCATTATTCGACACAAATCGTCTTGTAATAGGCGCGAGCTCGAATATCGGCATCTATGTATTGCCACCGCACTTGAGGCGGTTCAAGAAAACAGCAACTTGCAATTTTGATGTAGTCATTGGCGATAATCTTACCATTGTGAAAAAACTGGAAAACTTTGAAGTCGATGTGGCCATTATGGAATGGTGGGATCAACGAGAGGGATTTGATGCATGCGTTTGGCGAAGTGAAGCACTAGCTGTGATTGTGCCGGTGGAGCATCCGTGGGCCAAATTGGCGAGTATTCCATTAGATTGGCTGAAGGGAGAGAAATTGCTGGGGGGAGAAACAAGTAGCGGCACAGGGCGTCTGTTACAGCATTTTTTCGGAAGCGTGGCAGATTCTATTGGTGTATCTATGCAGCTTGGAAGCACAGAGGCGGTTAAACGGGCAGTACAGGCAGGCTTGGGTATTTCATTGGTGATCTCTTCGTCTGTGGTCGATGAGTGCGAGAGTGGTCGACTAAGAAGCGTTAAAATTGAAGGGATCACCCCCTACAAAAATCTTTACGTTATTTGTCGTGGCAATATGCTTGAAAATACACCATCGGCACATTTCAAAAAATTTCTACTTCAGTAGATGGATGGTATGTTGTTTATGCCAACAGTTAGAAAGTGTGAAGTTTGCCGTGACATATCATGATTTTAAGTTGATGGTAGCATTTTATTCATTTGCGTTATTTCTCTAGAAGGTAGGCGTCTAAATACTAAGTTTTCTACCTTTAAAAGGCCATATCGAACATCCACTTTAATCTGCGGTATCAAGAGAAGATTATTTTTTGCGAACATCCGCTTTGGGCACAACTGAGCCGGTTCTGGTGCTTTGAAATTAATTTAGATCAATTGCATCGCATATCCACCAGCTAACGTGTCCGTTAGTCTCACTAGCCCCTTTTCGGGTACATCTAGTGTGTCAGGTGCTTAGGCTCTAGCGCAAAAGGCGTACTCTTAATCTTCTCAAGACTCGCCTGTATCCAACCTGCTTTGGTCGCCTGATCATCACTGTGGTCAATGTCCGCGTCATTCAAACCTGATATGTGCTGAATTAGCAGGAGACTTTCACTTGGGATATGCTAGGCAGCTAACCGATAAAAGTTCTCTGCTATTTGATTTGGCGTTTTAAAATCCAAACTCTTTTGAATTCTTCGCTGATTATAAAATAACACAATGTATTTTGTAATATCTGCTTTAGCTTCATCTCTGGTTTTATAGTTGCAATGATGCACTAATTCATTCTTGAGTATGCCCCAGAAACTTTCAATCGGTGCATTATCGTAACAGTCCCCACGTTTGCTCATTGAACCTTGAAAATCACATTTTTCCAGTATCTTTCGATATTCATGGCTGCAATATTGGCTGCCTCTGTCCGAATGAATAATTAAGCCTTTCGTTGGTTTTTGATTACGAATCGCCATAGTCAGTGCATTGCAAACAAGTTGTGCGGTCATACGCTCATTTAAGCTATAGCCAACCACTTGTTTCGTGTACAGGTCTTTTACTGCTGCCAAGTATAACCAACCTTCAGCAGTCCAAATGTATGTAATATCGCTTGACCATGCAAGATTGGGCTTAGTCATTGAAAACTGTTGCTCTAGTAAATTTGCGTAGATCGCTCGATTATGATCACTCTTCGTAGTTCTTTTGAAACGCTTATGACGCTTACAATACAGCTGGTTGAGCTTTTTTATTTGACGTACAGCATACGTACTGATTTTGATACCTTGCGCTTGTAAATGCTTAGTTAATCGAATATAGCCATAGCTTTGTTTAGTTTCCTCATGAGCTATTTTGACCAAAATTGTCTGTTGATTTCGCTGAACCAATCTTTTATTCATGCCTCGTTTTAGCCAATCATAAAATCGTGACACTGAAACGTGAAGTAATCTAGCCATAAAGCTAATCGGGAATAAATATCTTTGCTGTTTCATATAGGCGTACCTTACTGACTTTCTTTCGCAAAGTACGCTGCTGCCTTTTTTAGAAATTCACGTTCCATTTCAGCTGTTTTGAGCTGTTGTTTGAGCTTTTTATTTTCTTCGAGTAAGGCATTTAGATCAGGTGAATATTGTTTAGTGCCTGCTAAGGTGCCAGTCTTTGCTTTATTATTCCAATTTGAAAGAGTTTGCATTGAAATGCCAAGTTGTCTGGCTGTTTCCGATACATTGCCTTGATTGGCTTCAATCAATTTTATTGCTTCAACTTTAAATTCTGCGGTGTAAGTCTTCTGTTTCTTGCTCATGGTAAACTCCTGATGAGTGTCTATAGTTTACCAAGTTAAAACCTCCTGTTTTCTCAGCACACATCACTCTAAGTGATCTGAGCCGTTCAGAATGATTGGAGCATGATAGGAAGGGAATACATGATCCTTAAGCTCAAGATCAAACTGGCTTGTATCGACACCTAAGAGTGTCAAATTTCTTTTATTTGGAAATAGGTAATTTGAGCACATAGCCTGATCACATAACTAAAGAATTTATCTGAAATTGTATACGATGCTTTATGGAACACATGGGATTTATGGTGTCAGTTCAAGTAGGCTATATGAAAAAAGTCATGATGGGGCAAGTTACATTTTCAGTTAAAGTATGACTTATGGGATGCAAAACTACGTTGGGCGTGAAGTCATAAAAAAATTAATCAGGATTTTGCATAAATAGTGCGCCGTAAGGCGCATTATTTTTAAGGAAGGTTTGTATTACTCGACAATATATAACTTATGTTTTTTCTTCGGGGGCTCAACTTTAGCTAAAGCATCAAATGTTAATTGATTAAAATCTTCTTCAGAGATTCCAATTTCATCAAGCATTTTATTTTTATCAAAAGATGGTTGTGAGGCTAAAACAGAGATAATTTTGGGCAACATCAAACTCTCATCTCGATGAGTTTCTTCAGGTTCATTAATGTTGTAGCCCAACGAATTGATCTTTATAGAGTTACTACGATTAACCCAATCACTAACTAATCCCAGCTTGTGAGCTTTATAGTTAATAGCCTTCAGGGATGTTCGCCAAATCTTTTTATACTCAATCATATTTTCTAGTGAAAAATAGCGTGGAGCAGTAGAAAGAAATGCATCTGTTGGCATTAAAAATTCAGATGAAAATTGATCCGCTTCAGTTTCGAGAACACGATTATCTTTCTCGACACGAATTTTTTTGTTATGCGTATGCATAACGATATGACCAAGTTCGTGTGCACAATCGAAGCGGGCTCTTTCGGCAGACTTAAATGTATTTAGAAATATGAAAGGGCTACCACTTTCATCATCAAAAAAAGATAGTGCATCAATTTCTCGAATTTCAGTCGGTAATCTAAAGACACGGATTCCCTTTAGCTCACACAACGAAACAATGTTATTAATAGGTTGATTACCTAAAGCCCATAAACCTCTCAACTCTGACGCTAGGTGATCGGCATACTTAGATTCACCCAAAAACTCAGTAATATCTAAATCAGGACGGTGAAAAGTAGGTAACTTTACTTTCTGATTTAAGTACTTGTTAATATTTATTGCTAAAAGAGTATATGCCTCATTAGCTTTTCTATGCTGTGCTTTAATACGAGCAACCGATCTATAGAAGATTTGGTCTGTTTCATGTGGTTGTGTGTCATTACCTGCAAAGAATGACTTGGGTAAATTTAATACACGGCATATATCATCTTGATCATTTTCATTGATTTCTTTATCCACGTCTAAAAGTTGCTTTACCTTAGAGATAGAGCAACTCAATTTTTCTGCGAAATCGGTATTGCTAAGTCCTCGTAATTCTTTAGCAATACGTAAACGATCTTTATTAAACACATTAACCTCAGATTAAACTACAAGCTGAATATCAAAATCATCTGGTTTAATTTCATTAGATGGTTCCAATACTGGCTTAGGATCAGTTTTTACAGGAACTGTATTATCTATTTCAAATGCAATTCTGCAAGTATGGTCACTTGGTAAAATTGAAATTTTTTTCGCTTTTAAGTCCTGTACGAAGCTAGTTGGGTATGCAAATTCAAAAGGAATATTTGGGATATCAATGTCTTTATAGGCTGGATGTGATGCTGAAGGAAAGTATAAAATCCATGTTCTCAATTTTGTCTCATCATCATAAGCAGACTGATTCTCCTTAATATTATTTAATGTCATTAATCCTTTTTCACAGTGTGCTGATACAACTTGATCAGCTAACCCCAATGCAATATTCCCGCTCATAAAGATAATTTGTATTTTCTTTACTGTATTCTCAATTCTTGGCTGGCTGTCATTGTGGAATATCCAAGCAGGATCAGATTGTCGAAGCAGTAAAGCAATCTGTTCTCCAATTTTTCCCCATCGTGCAATAAAGCGTGCACGGTTATAGTGAGTATTTGTTCTATAGTCAGCATCACCGATCATAATTGCGTTTCTGACTAACTCGAGATCAGGTAATCCTAACTGTTTAGCTTTTTTGATAGCATTTTCACCTTTGAAAAAATCACATGGCGTGGGTTCAGAAGGTTGGATTGATTCTTCATCAAGGAGATTTAAATTCATCTTAAAAGTTATCCTAAAGTAGCGAATGTCTTTTTTATAACATCTTTTGATGTTTTAAAAAAGACATTTTTATAAATGTGTGCTATCTTCACTTACAACTTGATAATAAGAATTTTGGAGAAGAGACGTTGAGTAACTTATTCATTAATCATAAAAATTGTCCTGAATGCGGTGGCCGTATCAAAGGCTATTATTACTACTGTGGGCAGTGTGGTAGTCAAAATGTTGTAAACTGGAAGCACACGGGGATATTTTTGTTGATTGCTGGAAAGATTTTTCTGGTTGCTATGCTTTTTTTGCTAAAAAATTTTGTTCAAATCCATTTTTTTCACAAGTTTCATTGTGCTAATTTTTTAAATAATTCATAGAGGTTGATAGTAAAATGAAAGTTAAAGATTTAATTAAATAATTAGAAGAGTTTGATCTGGAATTAGATGTTTTAATTGCTAATGAAGAGAACAAAATCATTGGCATAAAAACCCTAGCCCGATTCTTTGAAATAAGCTATGTTTCTTTTGTTCATCCAGAGACACAAAGAAATGATATGGAAAGAAATGTTGAATTTACCTTTTTAGGAATGTCGACTAAAGACTCTAGAGTTATTGTTTTTATTGACGTTGTTCCATAATTTTCAAGTAGTCAAAATGAGTATACAATATTCATGTGATGCAAGAAGATACAACTGGATAGGATGAGCCCATAAGTATTTGAAGCTGCCTCGTGTATGATCATGGGGACTGTCCAAACAAACGGCTTTTGAGAGTGCTGCCTGATACGAAAAATAATATCCAAGAGATGCTAGCGGTAAATTTAGTGTAAAATTTAATGCTAGCCATCATTAAAACTTATTTAAAAATATGAAGTTATATCGCACAGATTGGAATATGTTTCCTAAAACGGTTATTGACCGTGGTCTTGGAGATGCAACCTCTCATTACATGTATGAAGCTGCTAAAGCAGGGGATGTTGAAAGTGCGTATATTTTAGCTAAAGATTTAGTTTCGGATGAGGCGATTGCTGAACTAGAAAGAATTATCGATGGTCGGGAAACTATTATAGTACCTGTACATGCTGAGGAAGCAGTCGGTCGTAATATGATTCCTTTAGCTACTTCAGCAGTTATAGCAAAGAAACTTGGGCTTGAAGTTGATACGAATATAGTTCAAGCTATAAAAGTATCAAGAACTGGCGGTGATGGGTGGCATAGATTAGCCAACCCACCAGCATTTGATGGGACAATAAACAATGATAAATGTGTTATTATTGTTGATGATACCCAGACCCAAGGTGGTACTTTTGCAGCATTAAAAGGTCATATTGAAACAACTGGGACGAATAAAGTTATTGGAGCATATGCACTGACGGGTAAACAATACTCATCACAATTAGCTCTAAGTAAAGAAACTCTTCAGCAATTGAGGGATGTATATGGTAATCTTGAAGCATGGTGGAAATCGATTTACGGGTACGATTTCGAAAGGCTCACAGAGTGGGAAGCAAAGTATATCCTCAACTCTCGTAAAACAGCTGACGAAGTCCGAGATAGAATCATTGCGTCAAAACAAACGTGATGCTTATGCACTTATGATGAAAATGAATTAATTATTATTTAATTAAGTTAAAAGACTGCTATATAGCGGTCTTTTTTGTTTTTGAGCTCTACAAATTTTAATGAGTACATATAGTTACTTTTATAAAAATGATAATAAAGGGTAGAGGAGGTCATCTAAGAATTTAAAGCACAAGACTTATTTAACATTGATGACAGAAAAAGTGAGTTGTTGGGAACTTAAAGAAGAGGTGGTACTTATAATGGTTACTAAAATACAAATACTTAAAATATTAAATATATAAAACAATATATTACAAATATATATGATGCGTAGTGTACGCATCATATATATTTTCTTCTATTTTGATATAATGGATCTCGTCAATCCGCTGATAGGTTTCATTTAAATTTCATGAGTCTTACTGAAATTAAAGTTCGCCAAGCTCATTGCAAGGAAAAAACTTGTTTTTTATCCGATGAAGATGGACTTAGCCTGAAGATTGAGCCGACTGGAAGAAAATCTTGGTGCTATCGCTATACAGATCCACAAACAAAAAAACGTCGCCGCATTCAGTTGGGGCTTTATCCTGATTTATCGCTGAAAAAGGCACGACAAGTCAAAGATGACTTTAAAGACAATAATTATTGTTTTGAGCATGATACTGTCTCTAATGTCATCACCTTTCGTAAGGTAGGGGAGGAGTGGCTGCAGTTCAAACTGAAAAATGCATTTAATGATTCACCCCGCTGCGGTGTACTACAGTTAGCAGAAAGATGTTTACAGCAAGATATTTATCCAGACCTTCAGGATTTACCTTTTCAAAACATCAAGCGTTATGACCTGGTTTCAGTAATCAAAAAAATAGAGGGACGCCAAGTAAAAGAACCTGTCAAGAAAGCTTGTAGTTATTTGAACCAAATTTATGACTACGCTGTAGCGATGGGTTATTGTGAATTCAACATCGCGCATGGTTTAAATAAAATCGCCATTAACAGTAAAATCAAGAAGAATTATCCGTATTTGAAAGCGGAGGATATATCAGATTTTAAGAAAAATTTATTAAAATTGGATGCCCATCCGATTATTAAAAAAGCACTGCTGTTCAAATTACATACTGGCGTGCGAGGGGCTGAATTGTTATTGGCTGAGCCTCATCATTTTGATTTAAATGAAAAAATCTGGAAAATACCTGCCTTGCATATTAAACAGTTTCGACGAAAAGTCATATTAGGCCATGAGATTCCCGACTTCTTAGTTCCACTTTCAGATCAGGCTTTAGATATTTTAAAAGACGTCATGCAATGGTCATACGGTGAAAAGTACATTTTTGCTAGCCCACGGAAACATAATCAACCGATTCATTTTAATACATTAAATATGGCTATACGTAAGATGGGCTATGGAAAACATCAATTATCCTCTCATGGACTACGTTCCACTTTTAGTACCATTTTGAATGACTCAGGTTTGTTCCAGGATAACTGGATTGAGGCACAACTTTCACATATTGATAAGAACCGTACCCGTGCCAGCTATAATCACGCTGACTATTTAGCCCAGCGGACTGAAATGATGCAGTGGTGGGGTGATTATTTAAGTACTAGTAAGTGAAAATCGTACTGAACCGTACCGGGTTTGTCGGAGACTTTTTTATTTAAGTTAGGCCACCTGACCTAACGGGTTAATCTTATCATAGTACATTGCTTCAAACTCAAAAGGCGATACATAACCCAGTGCACTGTGTACACACTTTTTATTGAACCAATCTACCCAGTTTAGTGTCGCAAGTTGTACATCCGCTAAACCTTGCCAATCTGCTTTTAAATATTCAATCACCTCTGTTTTGTATAAGCCATTCACCGTTTCAGCCAAAGCATTATCATATGAATTACCGGTTGTACCGACTGAAGCTCGTAAATTTGCTGCTTCTAAACGATTGGTATAACGAATGGAAAGATATTGCACACCTCTGTCGGAATGGTGAATCACGTTCTTTGGCATGCCTCGATCATGCAATGCTTGCTCCAGTGCATCGAGCACCATATCTGTATTCATACGTGTTGATACTTTCCATCCAACAATTGCTCGCGAGAACACATCAATAATAAAGGCGGTATAGACCCAGCCTGAATGAGTTTGAATATACGTGAAGTCAGCGACCTGAGAAGCACTGCTTCGCAAGGGTCAGGATGATCTGCATTAAAATTGCGTTTTACTAAGTCATCTGCTCGTTTTTGATCATCTCGGCTACGGGTGGTTTGTTTATTCTTACCACGCCAAACACCTTGTATACCTAGCTTCTGCATCAATCGAGCAACTGTACAACGTGCGATAACATAACCTTCACGTTTCAATTGTTGCCAGACCTTACGCACACCATATCGACCTAAACTTTCTTTCCAAATACGTTTGATTTGCTCTGCATGATGTAAATCATGCAGAGCACGTTTCGCTCGATGTTCTGGGTTATCAACGAGATCTAAAGCCCGATAATAGGTCGAAGCTGCAATCGGTAAAATTCTACAAATCGCTTCAACACCATATCGATCTTTATTGTTCTGGATAAAATCCACCATTATTTGTGTGGGCGGTCGAGCTCCGCCTGGGCGAAAAAAGCGGCTGCTTTACGTAGAATTTCGTTAGCACGTTGCAGTTCTTTATTTTCACGTTCGAGTTGTTTAATACGTTCTTGATCTGAAAGTTGCTGTACTTTAATTGGGTTTTGTTTATCTAAATATTTTTGATACCAAACACGTAGAGTTTCAGGAGTACAACCTATCTTGGGAGCAATAGCGGTGATTGCAGCCCAAGTAGAAGGATAATCTTTTTCAGATTCAATCAATAATTGAACCGCTCTATCTCTGATTTCAGGGGTGTATTTTACTTTTTTCATCGGGACATTCTCTCAAGAAAAGTGGTCTCCGACAAACCCGGTACGGTTCAAAAAAAGCTTTAAGGAATTAGCTGACGAGTGGGAATTAGATAGTTATCTAGAATCTAAACAAGTCTTTTTTAAATTTTTAGAACGCTAAAATAATTTTCAGAGGTCATTTTAATTGTATAAAAATCGCCATAACGTATTCATTAGTTATCATGATAAAAATGATCGTGAGTACAGAGATAAGTTTGAAAAACTTTTTCATGATACTTACGACTTGCTTATATCAAAATCTGTGCAAGATGGTGATATTGCCGAGAATGAACCAGCAGACAATGTACAACGTATCATTAGAGATGATTATTTAAGAGATTCTACTGTTACAGTGGTGCTAATTGGAACAGAAACATGGAAGAGAAAACATGTTGACTGGGAAATAGCTTCAAGTATAAGGAAAACCAAGTATAGCTCTAGATCGGGTTTAATAGGTTTACTCTTACCTAGTCGTGCTGATTTTAAGGCCAAAGGGTTTACCAGAAATACGATTCCACCAAGGTTGTATGATAATCAGAAATGTGGTTATGCCAAAATATACAATTGGAGTACTGATCCTGATTTTATTCATAAAATCATTCATGAAGCATTTCTTCGTAGAGATGAAGTACTTCCTGTAAATTCTAGAACTTTATTTGTGAATAATAGATCTAGTGATAAGTGGGAAGACTAGAAAAATTAGGGCCTGTAAATTCATTTATGTAATTTTTCTAAAATTAACATAATGGTGGTTATACGCAATACACTTGTATATTAATTGAAATATCAATTACTTAAAAATTTAGTCATGACTAAGAAATCAGCAAAAAGCCGACTTTGAAACAAGTCGGCTTTTTTGTGAGCGGTTTTGATATTTTTTGCCAACATTTTTGCTCAAAAAACACTCAAAACAGAAAATCACCTACAATCTATAAGACTTTTAGCCTGAAAAAAATCCACAATTTCTGCGGATAACTCTGGGGCTATTTTTAAGCCATTTTTGTACGCTTTGACGTACAGTAATTTAAGGAATCTGCTTCTAGCTGATCAAAGCGTTATTTCTTATGATTAAGTCATAGAGAGCAGGAAGCTCCAAACAACAAGAATAAGAAAGATCAGCACAAGGATGGTTAGGTACGACAGGAGTTATACCTTGCAACCAAACACGAAAAACCCCGACAGGATGTCGGGGTTTTTTATTGTCTAACAAAATGATTTCGGAGAATCGCCATTATGTTAATTTTAGGAAATCTTAAAAATAACTATCGTTTCCATTCAATAGTACTTGATCTAATGAATAAATAATATTCCCATGTATATCATTAGCTCTAGCCGTATTTTCAAAGATATTAGCTATATTTTCCTTGAACTCTACTAGAGTCTTAACATTGTTTAATAATGCAAACCGAACAGCTCCCAAACTCCTAGAGGTTCCATAAATCATAATCTGACTATATAACGCTAGAACTGGCTTTGAAAAATCAACTATCCTAAATCCAGAGTGAGCTGAGTTATTTCGAAAAATTCGAATCTTATCTACATCTTCAATTAGTTTTTTCTTCCAAAAATCATATCTAGGATGATCAGATATACTGGCTAGAAAGGGTTCCGATATTTCTAACCTTTTTTTATTATTAGGAAATCCCATTAAAAAACATATGTTTGAAGAAATATTATCAGACTCTCCCTCTTTTAATAATGCTTCTAACGTAAACCAATTAAACAATATCTTTAACTGACTATTATTTTCATGTCTACCATGCCTAGCCCAATGTAAAGCTCTTAAATATCTTTGACTTAGCTCACAATCTAAACCAAGAATATAGTTAATATCATCCATCCTCTGAATATTTCCATGGGACATAACAAAAGATGTTGATGGATTAAATCCCCACCTTTTAACAGGATGTAGCTCACCTGAAGCTAAATTTTTAGCAAATCCAATCTCTGAAACATCAACATTAGAAATATGAAATTTACTGGCGTTCAAATCCAGAATTGTAGAGAACCGATCAGCAGCTATGCTTAGAGCCTCTAGCACTGTTTCAGAGGAAACAATCGTACAAATCCTTGCCGCATAAGTGTATTTATCAAACTGCAATCTATGATCATCAGCAGATTCTTTTAATGCAGCAAGTTCTTTATCTGAATCAACTGAAGCAGGTCTCAATTCTACATCACCATAAATGATGGTATTCGGTAAAGTAAAACTATTAGACTCTAAAACCCTAACTATAAGAAAATTAAACATTTTTATACTTCGCTAATGAATCTCTTAACCTTTCTAGAACTATACTCCTAATTAACTTATCCATTTGAGAAGTAAGTCGAAGTCTTTTTTTCATTGCATATTTATGAACCATTACTGAGAGTTCATAATTCTGTATATTCCACGTAACTTGCAAAATACTTTCCATATATTCTCTTTCTAAGTTATGTTTTAATAACAAAAACTTAGCACTATTTATAATTTGAGAAATATTATTTACTGAATAGTAGTATTGCAGTCTATACCATTCCAACTCAAAATCATCTTTTCTGTTTGAAAACAATAAGCTATCATAATAAACCACTCTTTTATGATCAAAAATAGCTATGGCTAACTTATAACCCAATCGAATGGAAATTATATTTCCACTATGAGTTTTTTCTAACTGGTCTAAATAAAATCTTGCTTCTAGAAAACGTTCTTTAGATATGAAGAACGTAATTAATTTTGTTAAATTTTTTGCATAATTTTTACTATTTAAGTCAGTAATTAAGTATTTGTGAAAAATATTTTCTAGACAGGGTTCCAAAGTAAATCCTTAAAATAATTTCTGCTATATATGTATTACATGAAAAGTAAGAGTTTTTATAATTCAATCGGTTACTTGCCTATATTTTAAGCAATAAAAAACCCGCAAAAGCGGGTTTTTTAATATATCGTATGTCTACAGGGGGAGGACAAGCCAACGAAGTCCTATAGCTAGTACATTCAATATATGGTTTTTATGAATATATGTCAAATCAAACAATAATAGATGCCGTAACTATTGTTATTTCATCACCAAGAATTTCAACCTATGAAGATGCCACAGGAGGCAAAAAAACTGACAGTTTAGATGCTTTAAATTTGTATGCATGGAATGCTGATGTTTCAGGAGCTTTATTAGTTCCTCTACACATTTGTGAAGTGGCTATACGTAATGCTGTAACTGAAGCAATTGAAAAAGTGTATGGGGATCAATGGCCATGGTCAGTAGGTTTTGAACGAAGTTTACCAAATCCTAGTCGAATATTTAGTCCTAAACGGGATCTAATAAATGCACGATCAAATCAGCCAACAGCAGGAAAAGTTATTCCTGAATTAAAATTTGGCTTTTGGCAAAGTATCTTCACTAGCAGACATGATCAACGTTTGTGGACCCCATATTTTGATAGTATTTTCCCGAATATGGATACATCGAAAAGCATCCAAGAACGTCGAAAACTAATTTATGATGAATTAGAGCAAGTACGACGTCTACGCAATCGTATCGCCCATCATGAGCCAATCTTCAATCGTAACTTAACTGATGATTATCAAAAAATTTTATCCCTGATTAGCTATCGATGCCCTGTAACTGCTGCATGGCTTAATGAACGCCAAAGAGCAACAGAAATAATTCCACAAAAACCATAAATTTAATTTAATCGAATAGATATGAAAGAAATTGAAAAATATGTTGGGCTATATTTACTTGCTTATCTTGTAGTTTTAACGATTTGTGGTTTTTTCCAATATATGACTGTATGTCAGGGAAAGTCTTTAGAATGTTCTTTTAGTCTGGTTGGAATCAACACCATCATTACAACAACGGCATATGTTTTAACTCCAATAGTAGCAATCATTGGTTTTTTAAGTTGGAAAAACCAACATAACATCAAATTGTATTCTGACTATGCTAATGAAGTTCTTAAAAAATATGAGCAAGTATTTGATTTAATGTTGAATATTAATAAACTACATCAATATACTGAAAGTAAAATTTTAAGTTTAGACCAAAATCCCCAGCTCACTAACGAAGAAAAAAATGAGATAGTTAATAATCTAATAGATGAAATGAAAAGTAAATTTTATGAAGAAATTAGAGAAATTTACGCGATGATGGATAAATTAATTCAAAAATCAGTTTTTTTAGGATACTTAGTTCCAGATTCTGTTCCTGTGTCCAAAAAAAGTACAGATTTGAAAGAAGAGTTTAGCATCATAATAAACTGTTTAAATGATATTTCTAAAGAAAACCACATCTCTCATGCAGAAGGTTTTGAGATAATTAAGGAAGTTTGTTCTATCATTTTCCAAAGTGCAGAAAGAAATATACAACCCTGCCTTAGTGAAATTAAAAAATACATTGAAGCCTAATTCCAAACATTTAACATAAAATCTCTTATTCGAAATTCATCATTTATCTACTTTCATAACCTAATAAACCTAATTTTTATAAGCAGATACTCGCTATACTTAAGTAAATTTAGGTATTACTAGAGATTCTTGCTTCATGACCCAGGTTCAACTTCAACAACTACAAAAACATCTTTGGAACATTGCAAACGACTTACGTGGAAAAATGGGAGCCGATGAGTTCCGTGACTACATTCTCGGCTTCATTTTCTACAAATACCTGTCAGAAAAAGCGATTTCTTTTGCCAATGAACTGTTGAAAGATGAAGGCCTTGCAGAAAAATACTATCAACTTGATGAAAATAACCCTGATCACGCTGAACTGATTGACGGCATCAAAGAAAACTCAGTTGAAGAAGTCGGTTATGCCCTAGCACCAAAACAACTGTTCCACACAATTGCTGAACGTGGTCGTCAGGGTGAGTTTATTCTTGATGAGCTTTCAAATACCTTGCGAGAAATCGAACGTAGTACTCTAGGTGCTGAGTCTGAAGATGACTTTGCCAATCTATTTGAAGATTTAGACCTCAACTCAACCAAGCTTGGCAACAATGCTAACGATCGAAATGAATTGGTCAGCAAAGTACTAACGCATTTAGACAATATTGACTTTGATCTCAGTAACTCAGAATCAGATGTATTGGGTGATGCATACGAATATTTGATTGGTGAGTTTGCATCTGGTGCTGGTAAAAAAGCAGGTGAGTTCTATACACCTCAAACCGTATCAACCTTACTTGCAAAGATCGTGACTCAAGGCAAAGAACGTCTACGTTCAGTCTATGACCCGACGTGTGGTTCAGGTTCATTACTGTTGCGTGTAAAACGTGAAGTTCAAGATGTCGATATGATTTACGGTCAAGAGATGAACCGTACCACATACAACTTGGCACGAATGAACATGATTCTACATGATGTTCACTTTGCTAAATTCGATATCAAGCAAGAAGATACTCTCACTCGTCCACAGCATAAAGATTTACGTTTTGAAGCAGTCGTAGCCAATCCTCCATTCTCAGCAAAATGGTCAGCAGATCCAATCTTCTTACAAGATGAACGTTTTAGCAGTTTTGGTAAGCTTGCACCAAGTTCAAAAGCAGATATGGCTTTTGTGCAGCACATGCTTCATCAACTTGATCACAATGGCACAATGGCTGTTGTACTTCCGCATGGCGTATTGTTCCGAGGTTCAAGTGAAGGTGTAATCCGTCAGTACCTGATTGAAAAACTCAATGTCATTGATGCTGTAATTGGCTTGCCTGCCAACATTTTCTATGGCACCTCAATTCCAACCTGTATCTTGGTATTGAAGAAAAACCGTGAGCATAACGGCAATATTCTGTTTATTGATGCCAGCAATGATTTTGAAAAGCAGAAGAACCAAAACAAGTTATTGCCTGAGCATTTGGATAAGATTGTTGCGGCATTTGAAAAGCGTGAAAATATTGAAAAGTATGCGCATGTGGCGACTTTACAACAAGTCAAAGACAATGATTACAACTTGAATATTCCACGTTATGTCGATACTTTTGAAGCGGAAGCCGAGATTGATCTGGATACGATTGCCCAGCAGTTGCAGGCTTTAGAGGTTGAAAGTCAAAAGACTGATGCGGTGATTAGTGAGTTTTGCAAAGAGCTTGGGATTGCTTCGCCATTTGCGGAGGTGAAGTAATGTCTGTACCAAAGTTAAGATTCAAAGAATTTCATGAAGATTGGCCGAAAACTTCTTTTCAAAATCTATTCATCTTTAAAAATGGTATTAATGCATCGAAAGAACAATACGGATCAGGAACTAAATTTATTAATGTTCTAGATATTATTAATAATCCGAATGGTATTACATATGATTCAATCATTGGCTCTGTTCAAGTTTCGCAGAAAGACATTGATAAAAACCTAGTTAATTATGGTGATGTGGTTTTTCAGCGAAGCTCTGAAACAAGAGAAGAAGTAGGACAGTCGAATGTCTATTTAAGCAAGGAACCCGTAGTTTTTGGTGGGTTTGTAATTCGTGGTTCCGCTCAAGTTCCTTATGATCCTTTATTCATGAATGGATTATTAAAGACAGATAAGGTTCGTGATCAAATAACTCAATTAAGTGGTGGAAGTACACGTTTTAATATTGGTCAGGATTCTTTAAATAAAGTATCCATATTTTTGCCATCAAAAGAAGAACAAACCAAAATAGCCACTTTTCTTTCCGTAGTGGATGAAAAGATTAGTCAGCTTTCGCAAAAACTCCACCTTCTAGGCCAATATAAACAAGGCATGATGCAAAAGCTGTTTAGTCAGCAGATTCGTTTTAAAGCCGATGATGGAAGTGAGTTTGGTGAGTGGGAAAAAACTACCTTAGGACTAACAGGTAAATTTATTGGTGGTGGAACGCCATCAAAAGAAGTTACTGAGTTTTGGCAAGGTTCTATTCCATGGATCTCAAGTTCGGACTTGGTGGATGAAAGTATATTTAATATCAATATCACTAGATATATTTCTACTGAAGCTTTAAATCAATCTGCTACAAAGCTTATTCCAGCAAATAGTATTTTAATTGTTTCTCGTGTTGGGGTTGGAAAAGTTGCGGTTACAAACAGAGATATTTGTACAAGTCAGGATTTTACCAGTTTAGTTTTAAATAATGGTAATCCAGTATTTTTTGGATATTTAATTAAATCTTTAACTGGTCGCCTTTTGGAGATGAACCAAGGCACGTCTATTAAAGGATTTGTTAAAGATGATTTATCAAACCTTAAAGTAGAAATTCCTAACCTAGCAGAACAAA
The DNA here is from genome assembly GCF_048552295.1 of Acinetobacter legionensis. Taxonomy (NCBI): domain Bacteria; kingdom Pseudomonadati; phylum Pseudomonadota; class Gammaproteobacteria; order Moraxellales; family Moraxellaceae; genus Acinetobacter; species Acinetobacter legionensis. The sequence goes on along the minus strand of NZ_JBIMCW010000029.1, from coordinate 11,149 downwards.
CCAAAATCGCTAACTTCTTATCTGCAATCGACCAAAAAATTGATGTGGTATCGAAACAACTAGACCAAGCCAAGCTTTGGAAAAAAGGACTTTTACAGCAAATGTTTGTTTAAATACTGAGAACGTTAATTCCTCCATCTGATCTGAAGTATTTGAGGGTAAAACATCACCGTATGTTTCGGGCTTCAATCAGATGGATTTCACTTAGATCACCGTAATTCAATAAAAAATTAGAGAAAGAGATGTCCGTACAAAGCGAAGCTCAACTTGAAAATGAACTCATTGAACAGCTCAAAAACCAGGGCTATCACCAGGTTGATCTCAAAGATGAAAATCAACTGCTGAGCAATCTCAAAATTCAAGTTGAACGCGCCAACGGTATTACTTCTTTCTCTGCAAATGAATGGGCACAAGTCCTGAATCATCTCAAAGCAGGGAACAGCTTCAACTGTGCCAAGGTCCTGCGTAATCGCTTTCCTGTGAACTTTGATGATGGATCTACACGCCACATTGATTTTTTATTCGCAGATCCTACGAAAAACATCTACCAAGTGACCAATCAGATTGCCATTGATCACAGTACGAGTAACGGTCACACAAGTCGCTTTGATGTCACCTTGCTGATAAATGGCCTACCTTTAGTCCAAATCGAGCTAAAACGCGCAGGTGTCGAGCTTCCTGAAGCCTTTAACCAAACCCAACGCTATGCCAAAGCTGCTTATGGTAGCGGAGCAGGTCTGTTTAATTACATCCAACTGTTTGTGATCAGTAATCGTGACCACACCCATTACTATTCAACAGGCACCAGTAATTTCGAATTTACCTTCCCTTGGGCAGATTTTGACAATAAGCACATCCATAAAATCGATACCTTTGCCGAAGCCTTTTTAAACCATCAGCACATCACCCAAATGCTGACCGAATACATGGTGATCCTGGAAGTTGAAAAGCGTTTGATGGTGCTGCGTCCATACCAAATCTATGCGGTACAACAGATTATTCAGCGTGTGCAACATTCAGAGCAAAATGGCTATATCTGGCACACCACAGGTTCAGGTAAAACCCTCACTTCATTCAAAGCCAGTCAATTGATCATGCGCTTGCCTGAAGTTGAAAAGGTGCTGTTTGTTGTGGATCGTAGTGATCTCGATACCCAAACGGTGCGTGAGTTCAATGCCTTCAAAAAAGACAGTGTTGATACCACCAAGAATACAGGCACCTTGGTTACTCAATTGGGCCAAAAGCATGACAAACTGATTGTCACCACCTTACAAAAGCTCAATATTGCAATTAGTTCTGATCGTTATAGCGATCAGATTAGCTATCTCAAAGACAAAAAAGTGGTGATCATTTTTGATGAATGTCACCGTAGCCAATTTGGCGATACTCATCGCAATATCAAACGCTTCTTTAATCAGGCGCAAATGTTTGGTTTTACAGGAACGCCAATTTTTGAGAAAAATAGCCAACTGAAAATTGACTCAAAAGCAGTCACCACCAATGCCCTATTTGACGAATGCCTGCATAAATACGTGATTACGGATGCTATTCGTGATGGTAACGTCTTACCCTTCCAGATTGCCTATCTGGGCAAATACACCAGCAACGGCATCGAAAACAGCGACAGCTATGAAGAAGATGTAGAAGGAATTGATACCAAAGAGCTGTTTGATAACCCTGCTCGCCTCGAAATGATTACCCGATATATCCTGGATAATCACCATATCAAAACCAAAAATAAAACCTTCACAGCGATGTTCTGTGTCAGTTCCGTTGAAGTCCTGACCCAGTACTACGAACTATTTAAAAAAGTACAGCAAGAAAAACAGCAACAAGCCGAAGAACAGGGTGGGATTTATACGCCATTGACCATTGCCACGATTTTTTCCTTTGCAGCCAATGAAGAACTCAAGGTCGAAGATCATAGTGGTTTAATTGAAGAAGAGTCTGCAGATATCCCGACCAAAATCAGCCAATCCCATCGAGATAAACTCGATCAATATATTGCTGAATACAATGCCAAGTTTGGCCAGAACTACAACTCAGGTGATGAGTTCTACGCTTACTACCGTGATATCGCCAATCGGGTACGAAAAAAAGAAATTGATATCCTGCTTGTGGTGAATATGTTCCTGACTGGTTTTGACTCAAAACCACTCAACACCCTATATGTCGATAAGAATCTTAAATATCACGGTCTAATCCAAGCCTTTTCACGTACCAACCGTATTCTGAACGCAGACAAACCATTCGGTAATATCCTGTGCTTCCGTAACCTGAAACAAGCTACGGACCAAGCCCTCACCTTATTCTCAAACAAGGATGAAGCACAAAAAATTGTCCTGATCCCAAGTTTCGACAGCATCAAAGAAAAATACAATGCTGCGGTTGCCCATTTACTCAGTATTGCCCCAGATCCTGATCAAGTACCCAATACGCTAGAAACTGAAGAACAGCAATTGGAATACGTCAAAGCCTTCCGTGAGGTAATGCGGATCAATGCACAATTGGAAAACTTTGTAGAGTATGACCAGGACGATACCGATTTAAACAAAGCAGAATTCCAGAAACATACCTCACAGTACAAATATCTGTACAACAATGTCCGTGTGATCCAGCCTAAAGACAAAGTATCGGTCCTCAATGACGTCAATTTCCAACTGGAACTGATCCACCGCGATACCGTGAATGTCGGTTATATCCTGAATTTACTGCAATCGGTGGTCAATCATAAAGATCCTGAAAAGAAACAGCAGTATCGTTCCCAGGTGCAAGATATCATTTCGACCAATCACAACTTGTATGACAAACAAGAGCTGATTCAAAAGTTCCTGGATGAAAACATTCCACGCATGGCCAATGGTCAAAGTGTTGAAGAGGCCTTTGCTCAGTTTTGGGATGTGGAAAAAGAAAAGGCACTGGATGAGCTATGTCAAAAAGAAGCCATCAAACCAGACGTATTTAAAACGGTGCTCAGCCAATATGAATACACCCAACGTCTACCTAGCCGTGAAGATGTCAAAGACTTACCGATTACTCGTCCTAAGATCTCAGAACGGAATACCATGATGAATACCCTGGTTCTCAAAACTCGGAACTTTATTGAAAAATTCTATCGAGGTTTATAAGTACCTCAAAATAAAAAAATGCCTGAACTTCAGGCATTTTTTACATCATCACTCACAGCTTAAAACAATTAAAAAATGAGAGTTTTAGTCTTTTGAATACGATTTAACTTTTTCAAAAACTGGATAGAAATCCAATCCCTCATCTTTCATCGTAGAAATCAACGCAACAATGACAGCAATATGTGTAGGCACGACACCTTGTTTACTGTAATTCGTAATTGAATTAGGTTTTATACCCAATAATTCAGCAAATTCTTTAATTGAAAGCCCTGCTTTACCGATAAGACGTTGAAATTCAGTATATGGCATTTGATTAAATTTATAGAAATGGTGTTTTGAAATTATAGCATAGGGTTACATTTACATAAAAACACATAAAAATATGTGGCAAACACATATTTTTATGTGTTATAAATAGCTTATCAACTAATCTATTTACCATCTCTATAGGAGAAAACATTATGTATTCGTACCCGAATTCAAATACTGAAAAGAAAATTGCACTGATGATCATCAATGACTTTTTCATTCAAAAAGCACATGAGCTTTGGTTATTTTTAAATATAGATCGATGTTTTAACGATTATGAAGCAACACTGATTTGGGTTAAAGATTATCTAGAAAAACATCCTGAGGGTGAATACAGCGATATTCAAAGAGCCTTTTTGTCTTGTTTTCCAGAAAATTTCTTTAATTTTGACTATTAATTAATTGATGAATCACACTTCCTCTTTTGTAGCATTTGAAATCAAAGTAACCACTACAAAAGAGGAAAAATCCAAACCATAAAAAACAGAAAAATAAAAGTCTTAGATTCGCTTTATAAAAATTATTACCGAGACAAACACACATAAAACATAAACCTTTTTCATGAACTTTTAGCTTTTTTTTTACACATTAAAAGCTCTTCGTCATAGCATCATCCTTGTGATTTTTGGTTCTTTCAGGAATCCGAAATGAGATAAGCAAGCCTACCCGTATATACAAATCCTTTGGATTTCTATATCGGGGCTTGTCAGGAGGGATACCCTCCTAAGACCACCCTTAGCCCATCGCAGATGGGCAGCTCAACTTCGTTGAGCTAAAAGCAAACGCCTTTTATTTAATCGGTTGATGATATGCGAACAAAAAACAGAATTTTCAGGCAGACACAGCTGCAATGGGAACAACTTGAGAAATATCTAAAAGAAACGCAAGAAGGGTTTACGGATTTCATTCAGTCGTTAATCCAACGCGAGCTATCCCAAGCAGCAATGGCATTTAGATACGATGAGCAAGATCCACCGCCTAGATTCAAAATCAAAACGGTTTTTGAAGTCATAAAGCGCTATCAAAAAACAGACCCAGCATTACTGCTCGAGCTGGCCAAGATCGGGAATAATCTCAACCAAATCGCCCGAGCCTTAAACATCCTAAAAAACGCTACCACAGAAGAACAGCGCAAGCTGGATATTTTTAGGTGTTTCCACGCGCTCAAAGCAATTCAAGACCAAATTGAACAGCTCTCCCCCGACTTGCCTAAAATCAGTAGACAGACCCCAGATCGTATTAAAAAACAATTACTTTCTCTTCCTTCTGTCGATTTGATCGAGGAGGATGAAGATGCATATTAAGTTTTTAGCGCATGGAAAGGGATCGGCTATCTGTCCAGTACAAACCTAAAGACAATCCAAGCGCAAAAAGAAATGATTCAACAGAATTCACAAAAAATACAAAGTCAAATCAATATTTTGAACAACCAAAGGAGATAAGTGATGCAGACCGAAATCGACTACTACCTAGCAGAACAAAACGAATTATTGAGTCAACAAAACGCCTTCTTGATGCAGGAAAACAGTTCATTAAAGACCACCTTGGATTTATACAAGAAACTACAACAAGACTTGAACAACAAAATCAGCAACTTGGAAGAGGAGAACGAAACAAGGAAGGAATTAATTTCTCAGATGGAATCGGAATTTTTAAAGCTAGAGCAAGGGAATTTTTCAGCAGATTTTCAGCAGAGATTAATAGCCAATTTCAGCACTCAATATCAAAAATTATGGATGAAGGTCTCAGAAGAGCAGGACTTAGTGAATATGCTAAAAAATATGGTGCAAACGGAGCTGAAAGAGGAAAAGACGCAGCTAAAGACAGCTCTCTTGAAGGTGTCGCAGATGTCTGCACCACAGGATTACAGCGAAGAAATAGAAACATTAATCTCCTCGGTAAGCGACTTAAAGACACAAATGAGGAGTGTCATGAGCTTGCTCGAGAGTTTGATCGACTAGCAACAGAAATCAGGAAAATACGTCTAAAGCCAAAGCCTGCAACTGATTTTAAATACCTACGACTTGATGGCTACTATCCTGACTATACGCTTGCACATCGCGAGTTTTCAGCGCAGCAAGACTATGCCTATCAGCATAGTAGAAAATTTGATGTCATTCATATAATTAAGCGAAAGTCAGAAAAACTGAAAGATTACATGAGTCAGGCAAGAAATATACTGTACCAAAATGACTATGAGCTAATAGAAAAAATTATAAAAAATGATGAAAGAATGCTCAAATATTTGAAATGCGATGTTGTTTTAGAGCCACAAAATTCACGTTTTAAAGACGAAATATCCGCATACAAGGTCAGTTTAGACAACTTTGAAGATATCAAATTGACAATTGAAGCTGTCAAATCGTCAAAACCTAAAGTCACGCCTCAAAGTAACGAGTTAGTTTCAGATCAAAGCTTAGACCTTGACCTCAAACCAAAGTCAAATCCGAAGCAAGACTTTGACTTGAACTTTTAAAGTGTACTCAAACCTGATCTGACAGTTACCAATTTTTTATTGTACCTGTCAGGTTAAATTTGAGCTAAATTCTTATCAGCCGAGGCTGTAAATTATTTTGTGTAAGCTCTCATTTTATTGTTACACATTGAATCCTATATGTTTTCCTGTTGGAAGCTCTACATCAATACGGAGCTTACCGCCCATAGCCTCAACATACTTTTTCATGGTTGAAATCTTTAAATCATTGCCACGATTTTCAATTGCTGAAAGTGATGGCTGTTTTATTCCTAAAGTTTCAGCAAGTTCTTTTTGGGAAATCTCTAACTCTTCTCGAATAAGGTGTAGCTGAGTCTCTAACAGTAGCTCATCAGCCATTTTTTGAATACGTGCTTGGCTTTCAATTTTAGCCTATTATTTCTAGAGTATTCCTAAAATGGGCAAAATGTCAGTTGATACCTACCTAAAGATAGTTTTTTACAGTTATATGCCATCCTCCGGACATTTCTATTTTGGACTTACAGATGAACTGCGTATAAGAGATTTTATGTTAAATAATAATTTTTATTTTTCTTGAGGATTTTTTTGGGTAGTGACATTTGCTTTTGATATGACATATTTATTAGTAAATAAAGTTATACCTAAAGTTGTAGTCCATAAAACGCTAGTTATTAACAAAGTTATAGTAGCTTTTGATAAATTTGAATATTTAGCTTGAGCTATTTGTGCATTCCTATAAATTTGCTCACCTAAATCTTGATTAAAATCTTCTTTTTCCAGATTATTAATTTCATTAGAAAATCTTGTCAAATCATTACTAGCAATAGTTCCAAAAAAAATATTCGACTTATTAGGGGCACCCAAATGAGGTCTAAAACCTAATTTGCAATATATTAAACCAATGAGTATGGAAATACTTGTTAAAACATAAAGTATATCTAATAGAAAATGTCCATCACTGCTGAAGTTATTACCCAAGATTGCTAATAGAGCAAAATTTAGAGTAACAATAGCACCAATTTTCACATCACCATTAGTAATCCAATTTAGTTGTCTCTCTAACACCCATTGATTCTTAACAATATTTTCATCTTCATTAAATTTAGGCATTTAATTCACAATTCTCCATTGTTTTGCAACATTTTAATGTCGATCCCTTAAATGTGTCCCAAAATACCACTTCTTCCTTTTTTCTCAACTCCTCATTAATTAATATTTTAAGAATTATTTCAGCACATTTTTTAGAGCATCTCCCTAAAGTTACATGTTTTCGTCTTCCATTGGGAGTACATATACAAGATTGTCGTTTACAGTGAATCTTTTTTTCAGTCCCTGTGAATATCAACTTATCCTTATGATAAATATGAAAGTAATTATCTTCAAATAACCTACTTTCTACATTGAACAATTGTAGAGAGTTTAGATTTAATCCCAAATCTTTTAAGTTTATAGTTTTTAGTAGTTCTTCCACGTATAACTGATATCTAGCAGCGTCTCCGTGACTCCATTGTTTATAATTTTTTGACCATTTTTTATGATCATTACAAAAAAGTTGTGCCTGTAGAAATTCTCTTAAACTTTTAATCCAATTCTCAGCAATCCAATCATCTAATATACCTAAACAAAAAGAACCATCAGGGTTAATATGTCTATTAGGGCAAAATTTAGGCAATATATCACCTATCTCTTTAACCTTAAGCTGATTATTGACTTCACTAATAATAAGATCAAAAGATGTTCTTCTTCCTTTATTTGATACTATTTTTAATGTAAGTTGAATATCCCCTTCAATTAATTTAAAAGGGATATTCTCTTTTGTTAAGTGATTAATCAGATCTTTAAAATTTGACATGAGCTTTCAAAATAGAAGGTGCAGCTTCATTTACACTATAGAGATTAGACTCCTCGTCATTTTCTATTTTATTTTGCTGAATTTCATCAACAGCATCAAATGTTAAATCATTGGCAATGCGGTTCTTAAATAGATTCTTATAATCATCTTCCAGATGATTATAGGCTTCTTCACCTATTGCTGTTTGATGGCCTTCACAACGTTTCTGTTCATTTTCTGAATTAATTGTAGATAATCCTAGTGAAAATCGACTGTTATCATCACTTCTACCAACTCGACTTAACATCGTCTCACCTAGATCAAATCCAATAGCCAATCCTAAATCACAGCTAATATTAAATGTATCTTGTAAAATATCTTGAGCTAAGGTAAAGCTGCTTCTAATAGCTGCACTAGCTTCCAAAGCTGTATTTACACTCAATGGGATATTAGTAGTTTTTGCAGTACCTTCACATAAGATGCCATGAATGCAATCGCCAACAAAACGAACTCGACGCCCTAAGAATTCTTTATTTAAACAGCCATCTAATTCTGATCGTAATACATGAAGACAGCGTACAATATCTTTTTGTCCGTCTAATGTTGCAATATTTTCGGAAATATAATCAGTAAATCCATCAATATCAGCATAAATAGATACCATTTCTTGTCGTTTTGAATTTTTCCGTGTAAAACCTAAAAAATCCAAAGATTCAAAGGTTGGTGTCACTCTACTAAATTCAAAATCAGATAATTTTTTAGTATGTTCTTTAACTTCTTGAATAGTTTTATTTACTAACTCTTGATTTGCTATGCCTGAGCGAAGAATAGATCGGTCTATCTCTGATTTTTTCATACGTACTGACTTAGTATTCTCAACTTTATCTAAGACAAGTACTTCTCTAGCTTTTTCTGTTAAATAAATTCCTTGGGCAGTACCACTAGAATGTTTAGCAGCATGATTTGCAGGATCACCCAAGAAAAGTGGCTCTTTATTAGCTTTTCTGCCATTATTAACTGCTAAAGCTTTCCCTGTATCTATTCCTATTCGTAATTTTGCAGCTTCAATAATGTCATCAACACCTGAATCACGTTGCTGCTCTACAACATCAATAATTATTTGAGCAATTGTAACAGCACGATCTAATCTTTGTTGTTCATTGTCATAAGGTTTAGGGATAACTGCATGTAGTCTTTGGTTGTGAAAATCAACAAAAATGGAATTAGTCTCTTTAAGAATATATTTTATAGCTTTAAAGTGAGAGTCAAAGAAACGTAAAGCACGTAAATGAGACGTTTCAGTTTCATTACCAAACTGATTTACTAACATATCTTCAAGATTCAAAATATCTACATATATATGAACAGCATCCATTTCATACGCTTCATTAACCTTGATATTTTGAAGAGACTTTTCTTTAGTGTATTGAATAATATTAACTTCTTTGACTTGTTCGCATGAATTATTAATGCGAGCTTCTGCTTCTTCAGGATTCCAACTATATTTCATAATTATAAGTTTTAAAATTTGATCACAGAATATATAGAGACTTAAATAATAAATTCAATGCCTTAAGAAAAATATTTCAAATTAATTTACTAAAATTTTAATTATGAATATTTCCTAAAATTAACATAATACACCTTATACGAAATTATTTTAATTTTTCATTTAAAATCAATCATATAATTACACAACAAAAAGCCCGATCACACTAGATTGGGCTTTTTACGTGAACAGTCATGTTCCATGCCTGTATGGATAGTCACTACATTTCCAGGCGTTCAAGTTTCTTAATGATTTCAGCTTTCGCTTTATCCAATAACTCTGGATTCGTTTTAGATGATAGTAATTCTTTAGGCTTATTCCCGAGAAAATACGCTATTCGCTCCGCATTGGCTCCCGAAGGATGGGGTAAACCACTTAAAACCTGATTACTATTGAGGATACCGTCCTGAATCAGCATTTCAAATACCTGACATACTTTCGGCCGGCTTTGTTGCATAAAGGTTTGAAAGGCTGATTTCCCTTAAGCTACTCAAATTTAAGAGACAACTTGGGTATGAGGGCGACCTAATTCTGTGAATTTATTCAAAACTGCCATGCGTGCATGGATCTCATTCACCTGACTTGGAAAACTCCGCGCTGTTAATTTATCGCCTAATAATTTGATGCAATGCATCTTGGTTTCAACCAAACTTCGACGGTGATAACCAGACCACTTTTTCCAAAGCGATCTGCCTAGCCGTTTGACTGTCTTTAATAATTCATTCCGCTCTATAGACCTCGCTTGCTGATCCTTCCAAGGCTTTGCATTCTTTCTAGGTGAAATGATCGCATGTGCATCTCGATCTAAAATGACTTGTCGGCAGTGCTTTGTGTCATAAGCACCATCTGTATAAACAGAATCAATTGGTTCATCCAAGGGAATTTGAGCAAGTAAATCTTCGAGTACTTGAGAATCACTGACATTATTTATGGTGAGTTGTACTGCACGTATTTGCAGGGTTTTAGCATCCATAGCAATGTGAAGCTTACGCCATTGGCGACGATATTCAGCCCCATGTTTCTTGCGTTTCCATTCACCTTCACCAAGAAACTTCAAACCAGTAGAGTCTACGAGTAGATGCAGTCCATCACTACTTTTTTGATAGCTAATCGCAATATCAATATGCTTTTGTCTACGACAAAGGGGGGAATAATCCGGAGCTGTCCAATCTAATCCGGAGAGTTTAATCAGACTTTGAACAAAACCTGTGACCATACGTAAAGAGAGTCGGAATAGTAATTTGATCATTGAGCAGCATTGAATCGCTGTATCGGAGTAGGTTTGATTTCGGCCTTGCTTGCCTTGTGATTGTGCATACCACTGAGTCTTTGGATCAAACCAAATGGAAATATTACCTCGGTTAATTAAGGCTCGGTTATAGGATGACCAATTGGTTGTACGGTAGATTTTAGAGGCAGGCTTATTCATTTTGAAATTATATTGCTGAATAAGCTTTTGATGCTAGGTTTGTGCAACACAGCCCTTCTCAATTAAGACCTAGTCATAAGTTCATAACTTATGTAACTTTATAATTTCATCTTCCTGGCTAATTAATCCAGATCAGTTCTTCGTACTAGTGGAAACTGTAATTTTCAGTGCTGCACTTCCATATATGGACAAATCCCTGACAAGCATTACCGGGAGAGGTTTCCATCGCATCACTCTCCTCAGGATTACATAAGATTGTAAGTTGCATAACTTATGTAACTTTATAATTTCATCTTCCTGGCTAATTAATCCAGATCAGTTCTTCGTACTAGTGGAAACTGTAATTTTCAGTGCTGCACTTCCATATATGGACAAATCCCTGACAAGCATTACCGGGAGAGGTTTCCATCGCATCACTCTCCTCAGGATTACATAAGATTGTAAGTTG
>NZ_JBIMCW010000028.1:0-50276 GCF_048552295.1 Acinetobacter legionensis | reverse complement strand
GCTGGATATACACTGAAGTCGGTTGAATGGAACGCTGACCAATAAAATTGGTAATTGAATCAGTTTTTTCTACGGCGCTGCTTCTATGGAAGCGAATGTTGCGGCGTTCTAAGGCACTAAATTGCGAATTATCATCAATTAAACGAAGCTTCTGTGCTTGGATTTGTTCTGTTGAGCTCGATACTTTAAGCTGTGCTTCATCGATCAGCCAGTTAATCCCTTCACTTCTCATCAAACGGGTCAGGAAGTCAAAATCACTTTCAGATGCCTGCATAATGAATGGGCGCACATCATAGTCTTTGCTCAGTCCACTCTTATCTAATGTCAGACTTGAAGCAAACAGTGGGCTGCGTTGTACCCATTCTTGGAACACGGTCTGGATCACATCCACAACAGACTTATTCATAAATACTCTAGAGTTTCTACGGTGTTTCCAAAGTGCTGTTGGGTCTTCTACAGTCAAACGATAGATGGTAAGAGAACCATCAGATGCGCCAATATCGGCTTGGGTCACAATTCCTGAAATACGGGTTAATTCAGATTTATCTGTGACAATATCGATTGCAGCTTGCGTTCCAATAAAGCTTTTTAAAGGAATGCTTGCTGACGTTGCAAGACAGATGAGCTGAAGTCGAACACCCTCATTGATTTGATGTGTTCCATCGATACGTTGTAGGAATACTTGTTGGCTCAATGCCGAATTAGAAAATTGTACGTGGATCGCACGTTTTTGTGCTGATAAGCCAAGCTGCTCCAAAGCAGAGTAAATATTGTTAGACATAAATTTTTTAATATTTATTCAAAAAATCCAACCCAGTCTACAAAAAAAATTCTTATTTTGTCTATGCTTAATTTTATTTAAATAACAACATCTGTTTCATTTTATTTCAGCTTTTTAAAAAATTACGACGACATACAACTCCATTTTAGTAAATTAATTTAATATTTTTTTATTATTATCTACACATCAATGAATTTTAAAAAAAGCTATTCACAACTTCCTAAGACTGATTAACTGGATACAATATTAGAAACCAATTTTTAATTTTATATTTATTAAGCATATTCTTTAAGGTACTATCTAAAATCATTCCTATTAAAGATAAAAACACAACCCACCCAAATATTTTATTAACTATAAACCATCCCATATTATATTTTATCCTTGATTCAAGACAACATAAATCAACAAAAGTAGTTTCCATATTGATTTAAATAAACCACACCCAATTGAAGTATTTAATATTATTTATTACAATAAAAAGATTCTTTACATTTTGTTATTAAATTTAAACTTTTGGCTTATAACAATGAACTTTTAAACAGATACATCATGGTGGGTACAATTAGTAATACAGGCACTTGTTGGGGCTGGTCTCATATTTTTTTAAGAAAATTTACTTAATACTTTCTACTAAAGTAACCAATCCATTCAGAAAAAAAGAAAGGTTTTATAGGAAAATTAGTACGAAAATCGAATTTAAAACAACTTCTAAAAGTAAGATCCTTAATCAATAATGAAGTTAAAATTAACCGTGAAGTTATTAAATAATATACTTATTTGTGTATATTTCTACTAACCATAGTAGTTTATTTATATACATTCATTTCTCTTATAATAATCAACAACTTGCCCAGTATTAAAAAGAACATCCATTTGAATTTAATATCGTTTTTTCAATAGTAACATTACCCATCTATATTTTTGAAATTCTATATTTAGTTCAAAAATTTTTTGTAGATAAAATATTTAATTTTAGAAAAAATTAATTATTATGCTAAGCCCAATCACTGGTAAGGCTTTATCTTTATTATTTAAATAAGCGCACTGAAAGTGTATAAGATTAATCATCAACAATTATTAGAATTTATAATTAATTTTCAACAATTTAAAGACATAGTATAGCTTATTTAAAACAAAATCATTAGAATAATTACAAATACAAAATAATATAAATAAAAAATTTAAATAGGCGATAAAAAACAGAGCGCAAACAGATTTTTTTAATTCTCTCTTAAAAAAATTATAAAAACAAACTGATCATTGTTAGTAATCATAGTATTCTTATCAATTACTTATAGTCAATAATATGTAAGTCAAGCTGGGTATATTCATCAGTAATTATAATTTTTTAATTTATGACCTCTTTGCTGCATCACCTGAAAACTGGTCTTGTTTTTCCACCCATCTTCAGCACACCACTTTTTACAAACATATGCAGATCAACTGTGCATTTTTAAATCTTGGTGGAAAGATGTGAGACAGCATGCCCTGACACACCAAATCAGATATTCAAACCATATCTCTCTGAAACAACAAAACCCCAAACTCTATATAAAGCTTGAGGTTTTGGAGAATATTACTATTCTATATTCTGGTCCCGAGGGTCGGACTCGAACCGACACGTCATCGCTGACAGTGGATTTTGAGTCCACCGCGTCTACCAATTTCACCACCTCGGGAGAAGTTGTGTGCGTATAATAGCGCGTTTCATTTTCTTGTCAACGACAAGTTTTCACATTTGTTTAATTTTAAGGCAGATCTGGTTTTTTTGGATTATAAAACATCAATTTCAGCCATTAATTTGAAAAACGACTATACTAGCGGCAGTTTTTAAATCCCAAATGTCAGTTTTTCTTCCTCATGATGCAACTCTCCGATTTTAATTTCGAACTTCCCGACGAACTCATTGCGCGCTACCCACTTGAAACACGTAGCGCTTCTCGCCTTTTACATCTCAATGCAGAGGGTTCATACCAAGATCTTCACTTCACCGATGTTTTTGATTTATTCAATGAAGGTGATTTATTGGTACTTAATGATACCAAAGTGATGAAAGCACGTTTAAAAGGTAAACGCGCCTCTGGTGGTGCTATTGAAGTTTTGGTTGAACGTATTTTTGATCAGACCATTGCACATTGTCATATCAAAGCCAGTAATTCGCCTAAAGCAGGTGCTGAGTTATTTATTGGCAAAGATGAAGTTAAAGTGACGGTAACAGGGCGTCATGAAAACTTATTTGTGGTGGAGTTTTCACAGCCTATTTTGCAAGTTTTAGATTTATATGGACAATTACCTATTCCGCCTTACTTTAACCGTGAAGCAGAAGCCATTGACACAGAACGCTATCAAACCGTGTTTAACGATCCAACCAAATTGGCAAGCGTAGCAGCACCGACAGCAAGTTTGCATTTCGACCAAGCCCTATTAGAAAAATTAGAGCAAAAAGGCGTAAATAAAGCTTTTGTAACCTTGCATGTAGGTGCTGGAACATTCTTACCAGTACGCACAGATCAGATCGAAAATCACATCATGCACAGTGAATGGTGTGATGTGCCTGAAGCAACTGCAAAATTGATTCAAGAAACCAAAGCACGTGGCAACAAAGTAATTGCCGTCGGAACGACAGCAACACGTGCCTTAGAAAGTGCAGCGCAAGCGTCTGGGGGAAAAATTGCCGCATGGACAGGCGATACACAAATCTTTATCTATCCAGGGTATCAGTTCTGTGTGGTTGATCGCTTGATCACCAACTTTCATTTACCAGAATCTACCTTGTTAATGTTAGTATCTGCATTATCCAACCGTGACAATATTATGAACGCATATCAACATGCTGTTGCAAGCAAATATCGTTTCTTTAGTTATGGCGATGCAATGTTGATTGAAAACGCAAATGGCTAAGGTCTAACGAAGCGCAACCTATTTAAAAGTTATTGCTTAGTCAGACTACCAATATGCAAAGTGTGGTTTAAACACGACACTTTGCATTCAAAATCATTTTTTCGTTACAATCAGGCATCTAAGCACTTGCCACAATAATGAATAAAGATGAATGATTTACTCACAAAAATTCAAAATGCTTTTAGCCAACAACACGCCAACAATGGCAAGACTCAGCACAATATACATGCGATCAATCAGTTACTCTCATCAAATCAAGATTTTGAACAGATCATTACAAGCTTAAAGAATTGGCAAGATGATCCGAGTCTGTCTATTCAAAATTATACTTTTTGGCTTTTTATCGCGATTGCGATTGGCTTATTTGTACTGGCTATTTTTACCCACCCGATACTCTTACTAGCAACAGTCGCTAGTGTGGCTTTTGCTTTCTATAAGCGCACTTCGACAAAAGCCCTCAATCAATTGATTGAGGATACTCATCAAAAGAACCTAGAAGTGAAATATCAAATTCGCTTCTATCCCAATGCCTTTGATGAAAATATTGAGTCTCCCTATAATTTCCCGTTATTTGGTTTAGGGGATCATGAAAATACCATTGGTCATTGCATTTATGGCGCTTGGCAGATCAACAGTATCAACTATCCATATATGCTGTTTAATTATCATTATGTGGATGAAGTCGAAACTCGTGATTCAGACGGTAAGAAAAAGATTGAATATCGTCATTATGATTTATGGGGGATCATCCTAGAGAACTTCCCTGCTCAAGGTATCAGCATTTCATCTAAACAAAATCGAGCCTGCCGTCTTGGCGTAAAATGGTCGAGTGGGGATATTCGTTTCGACAATCAGTACCAATTAAGTGGTACAAATGAAATGCAACTTGCCAGATTTTTCACACCAAATCATGTATTAATGCTTGAACAAGCCATGGCTTATTTTAAAGGTGATTTTTATGTTCAAGTCCAGCGCCCTACTTTGTGCTGGCTGTTTAAAACGGATATTACCAAACCGCAGATGCAAGTCGATAAAGTTCAAACTGTACATGATTTAGCTGCACAACTTGAAAGTATGAACATGCCTAATTATGAACAGCTAAAAGATTCAATGATCACAATTCTACAAGAAATCCAACCCCATTATGAGACAAATAAAGTTGAACAATAAACAATTTACTTTGTCGATACAATAATTTATCGCATACTTATCAATCTGGAATTTGAACTTTAATATCCTTTAATCATGATGATTTGCCATGCCTATAGAAACCGTTGAGCGATTACTTCACCTACGCACAAGAAAAAATAAACATGTGATGCGCAATATCGCTCGGCTTTGGGAAATTGGACAACAGGCTCAATCTGCACAAGATATTTTAGATGGGTTACATCCGTGGGGAGAATGTAGAGAATTATTTTTTCATAACCTCATCCCCAGACTGCTATTTATGATTGGGGTAATGACTGCACTTTTTGGTTGGCTGATTCATCACTATATTCCCTATCCACTGAGCCTATTAGCAGCCTTGTTATGCTGTTTTGGTGCTTATTTAATTTATGAGCAAAGCGATCCAATTGATGAAGTCATAAATTTTTTAGAACAGCGCATGATGTTTCTCCGCTACGAATTAGATTTCAATAAAACTCCAAGTCATATCTCCACAACAAGCAATACCTTTTTGGTCATGAGCAAGTTAAAACAAAGTTTTCCATTGTTTTCGCAAGGCAATGTGTTGAACGAGATTGAACAATTTGCATCCACCAAATGGTTTGATGGTGAACAAGAACATCATGTGATGTTGTTTCAGTATCATTATGTCGATGAGTTTTCACTGCCCAATACTCAGGGTGAAAAACAGAAAATTAAGGAAACCCATAAAAACCACTGGGGCGCTTTTATTTTTCAATTACCCGCCCTCGGCTTTGCTGCCAGTAATAAACACCATGAATTTATTCCGCCCTATACCCAAATATGGAAAACTGCGGATATTCTGGTCAATCAAAATTTATATATTTTTGGCTATAATCAACATCAACTTGCCCGTACCATTAGTCCAAGTATCACCTTAAAATTAAGTGATTTTTTTCAACACTATTCAGGTGATATTGTTTATCATTTTGAAGAAAATATGCTGTGCTATATGGGAGATCAAGATCTCTTTCGCATTCGTCGTAAAAAACAAAAGCTTCAGGATATTTCAGCACTTCGTGGACATTTAAGAACATTAACCATGCCTGAATATGAAAAATTTAAACAGTGCATGCTAAACTTGATTTCATAAATTAAAAGGAATAATCAAAATGGGTTTAATCATATTTATTGGGATTTTTATTGTTCTGATCGCTTGGGGTATTCTGGTTAGAAATAACATTGTGCGTTATTTCAATGCGACACAACGTGCATGGGCTGAGGTTGCCAATTTTGAACGCCAGAAAGTAAAAACACTGGAAACTTTAGAGCAAACTTTGGTGCAATATACACAGTTTGAAAAATCAACTTTAGAAAAAGTGACCGAGTTACGTCAGCAAATTTTGAATCTAAATCTAAACAATACCGATGTTTCTCAACTGCAACATGTTGAAAAACTCAATCAAGATTTAATGAAAAGTTTAAATGTGGTGGTTGAAAATTATCCTGAACTCAAAGCGGATACTTTGTATGCAAAAATGATGGATGATATTCAAGAACAAAATGAAAATGTCGGTGCAGCAATCACCATCTTTAACCGTAATGTTGAAGAATTTAATAACACCATCGAAATTTTTCCAAACAATATGATCAATACCATTACTTTGGCAAAGAAAACAATTCGTCCATTTTCAGACAATGTGGTCACTCAGAATTTTGATTACAAACCTAATTTTAACTAAGGTCTGTAGACAATTCGTCGAAGTTTGCGACTACGTGTGTTTTTTAAGCGATACTAGCTACGAAATACGAAATTTAGTTATTCTAAATGATGAAAAATATCGTTTCGCAAGGTAATACGTAGCGGTAAAAACATGCTAGTCTCAAAGAAATGTTGGGAAGATTCTTTGATCAAACATCCCTTGATTAACTACATAAAAATGAATCATGATAATGCATATATAAAAGGCTTGGTAAAAAACAATAGGCAACAATCCAGTCCTTGCATACGATTAAACTGAAATTTCAAATCGTCTGTAAGATTTAAATCCGGTATAAATTACCAGCAAATAACACCAGCAGCATTCGTTAGAATTACAAACCCTATGTTGAAACTCTTTTTTCCCTCACCCTTTCGGCTTCTTTTCAAAAATTGGAATGTATTTGAAATTGTTTGGCTTTTTAGTTTTATTTTCATCGGCTGTATCATTACCTTAGTTCAACAGGATACATGGTTTAATTTCGTGGTATTACTCAGCGGAATTCTCTGTGTGGTATTGGCAGCAAAAGGCAATATTCTCAATTATAGTTTTGGTTTATTCAATAGCTGTGCTTATGCATGGATTTGCTATAACAACGGGCTTTATGGCGAAATGGGACTGAATCTCTTGTTCTTTGTCCCAACTGCTTTGATCGGCATGCTACTTTGGCAGAAACACACCAAAGAAAAACAATTACAGCAGGCGTATGTCCTTCGGCATGCTTATTTGATTTTGATCATCCTGAGCAATATAGGTTGTATTGCTATACTCGGTTACCTACTTGCCCAAATTTCCACTCAAAATACGCCTTATATAGATGCAACCACCAATATTCTTGCAATCTCGGCAACGATTTTGATGCTGCTGCGTTTTAAAGAGCAATGGTGGTTCTATATTGCATTAAATATATTCAGTATTTTAATGTGGGCGATCCGAACCCTTGATGGGAGTGGTGATGGTGCAATGATGTTATTGATGTGGTCGGCCTTTCTGATCAATGCCATCTACGGTTACTATAATTGGAATAAACTTGCACAAAACCATTCAAACTCATTCTATTGAATTTAACAACTATGAAAAAAATCGGACTGACACTTGGTAAATATGCCCCCTTACATGCAGGGCATGTACATGTATTTGAAACAGCATTACAGGAAGTGGATGAGCTATATGTATTGATCTATCAAAGTTCAATTACAACCATTCCCTTGAACATTCGCGCCCAATGGATCAGAGATTTATTTCCTCAAATTTATGTGATTGAGGCATGGGATGGGCCTGAGGGTTATTCCAATGATCGGGCTTTTGAAATAGAACAAGAAAATTACATCATTCAAAAGCTCAATGGTGTGAAAATTTCGCATTTTTATAGTAGTGAATTTTATGGTACGCATGTCAGCAGGGCACTCAATGCAATTGATCGTAGAGTGGATGAGCCACGTCTACAGGTGCCGATCTCCGCTACAATGATTCGAGCAAATGCCTTCCAAAATCGGAAGTTTATTCCCAACTGTGTCTATGCAGATTTGATTAGCAAAGTCGTCTTTGTTGGTGCCATGTCTACAGGCAAGTCTACCTTAGTTGAAGCACTTGCGAAAAAGTATGCAACAACTTTTGCCCCAGAATATGGGCGTGAATATTGGGAAACTTACCAAGTTGATCGTCGTATCGGTTTTGAGGATTTCAACATTATTGCAGATCGTCATATCGCCTACGAAGATCAGGCCACTTTAGATGCAAACTGTTATTTATTTGTAGACACCAACGCGATAACCACAGCGATGTTTTGTATGGATTATCATGGCCGACTACCGGAGCACCTCAAACAACTTGCACTCGAAAATGCACAGCGCTATGACTTATTTTTCTTATGTGAAGATGATATTGCTTATGACGACACCTGGGATCGTAGTGGCCCACAAAAAAGAGCTATTTTTCATCAACAAATTATTGCAGATCTCAAACAACGTCGGATTCCATACATCGCTTTAACAGGAAGTTTAGAACAAAGGATTGCCAAGGTTGAACAAGTGTTAAATCAGTTTGATAAATTCAATAATTTTTTTGGGTCAGCTTTAAAGCCATGATCAGGAATAGATTATGGCGATTGAGCATAGTTGACTCGAAACATATTACCTAAATCACTACAGGGAAATTTGAATAAAAATTTAGCCATAATTGTGTTTATTTTCAACATAAAAAATGACATTTCGATCATTTTCTGATATTTTCAAACCGCTAAAAAATGACTATTTTTAGAACAAAACGATCAACTAAAAATGATCAACTTAATAAAAAGACAATCTAAAGATTGGAGTAAATCAAATGTTAAAAAAATTATTCATGATGTTATGTCTGTGTTTTCTCTGGCAGGCGCCTGCTCAAGCGAAAGGCCTGTTAGTTTTCAATACAGGCGATGAAATGTTTAAGGTTGGACCATTTCCACAAGAAATATTAAGTCAATATGAAGATCTTAAAAGTTTAAATGCAGGATATAAATGTAGTCACTTTGGAGTCTTATGGGCAGATGTCAAAACTTGGGACTGCACCTTGGTCGGCATGACTGATGCAGAGCCAGATACTTTTTATGAATTGCCTGATGATGTCATTGCAACATTAGGTAAAAATCCTGAATACCAAGAAAATAAAATGCAACGTAATTTTTGGAATCATTATGGGATATTTATCATGATTCTGGGAATTATCGCCTTGATTATTATCGGTCGTAAGGCAAAAGACTAATTTTCTATCTTGTCCAAATCTAAGTTAAAAAAGCGAACCACTCTTCGCTTTTTAACTGCATAAAAATAATACCTTGATATTCAAACAATAATTATTCAACTATAAAAAATGATTCTTGCATTAATCTATTGATGTTCACAGCGCTAAATCAATAATTTTAAATTTAACATTATGAAAAACAACATGACTGGTATTCGACCATAAAATCAGGGAAAATAGCCCCCTTTTGCAATTATCAATCAGCGAACTGTTTTTTCGCCAGATTTAGGTTATTTATGAAGTTTGAAAAATTAGGTCAGTCGGGGCGTGCTCGTCGTGGTCGTTTAACTTTAGAACATGGTGTAATTGAAACACCTGTGTTCATGCCTGTGGGAACTTATGGCACAGTTAAAGGCATGTTGCCACGCGATATCGAAGATATCAAAGCACAAATTATTTTAGGCAATACCTTCCACCTTTACTTACGTCCTGGACTAGATGTTATCCGTGAACACGGCGGTTTGCATGAGTTTATGAAATGGGGCAAACCGATTCTTACTGATTCAGGCGGCTTCCAAGTATTCAGTCTGGGTGCTATGCGTAAAATCAAAGAAGAAGGGGTTACTTTCCGCTCACCTATCGATGGTTCAAAAGTCTTTTTATCTCCTGAAATTTCAATGGACATTCAACATACATTGAAATCAGATATTGTGATGATTTTTGATGAATGTACGCCATACCCAGCAACCCATGAAGAAGCACAGAAATCGCTTCAACTGTCATTACGTTGGGCGAAGCGTTGTAAAACACAGCATCACGATGTTTTAAAAAATAGAAACGCATTGTTTGGAATCATTCAAGGCGGAATGTATGAAGACCTTCGTGAAGAGTCTTTAAACGGTCTTAAAGAAATTGATTTTGATGGCTTTGCGATTGGTGGTTTATCTGTAGGTGAACCCAAAGAAGAAATGATCAAAGTTTTGGATTACCTGCCTGCAAAAATGCCAGAAGATAAACCACGTTATTTGATGGGTGTGGGTAAACCAGAAGATATCGTTGAAGCAATTCGTCGCGGTGTCGATATGTTCGACTGTGTGATGCCAACTCGAAATGCACGTAATGGTCATTATTTTGTTACTGATGGTCTGGTCCGAATTCGTAACAGCCAATATCGTCATGATCAAAGTCCACTGGATCCACATTGTGACTGTTATACCTGTAGCAACTTCACCCGTGCTTATTTATTCCATTTAGAAAAATGCGGTGAAATGCTTGGTTCTATGTTGGGCACGATCCACAATTTACGTTATTACCAACGTTTTACCCAAGATATTCGTGATGCTTTAGATCAGGGAACTTTTGATGAATACGTGACTGATTTCTATCAACGTCGCGGTTTAGAAGTTCCAGCTTGTCCTGCTGATTAGTGCCCCAATGTAAAGTTGAATTGAAGATTAATTCAACAGTATTTGCGCTGAAACCCAAGACAAGGTAAATTGCTGAACAAGTCAATTTAAAAGCCATGAAAATGGCAGATAATTTTTAACATTAGGAAATTAGAATGAGCTTATTTATTTCTTCTGCTCACGCTGCAGCAGCGCCTGCACAAGGCCCAGGCATGATGGCAAACATATTAATGATTGTGGTATTTGTTGCCATCTTTTATTTTCTGATCTGGCGTCCTCAAGCTAAGCGTGCAAAAGAACACCGTACGTTAATCGAGAGCTTAGGTGTTGGCAGTGAAGTTGTATTTGCAGGTGGATTAATGGGTCGTATCCTAAAAATTGATGGCGACTTTGCAGTGGTTGAATTAAGTAAAGGCAATGAAGTCAAAGTTCAACGTGCAAGTGTTATTTCAGTACTCCCTGAAGGCACATTAAATAACCTTTAATCATAAAACGGTCGTGCACTTAGCACGACTTTTTCATTTTAAGAAGAAAGCGAATGCGTTACCCTGCATGGAAATATATATTGATTCTAGTGGTCCTAGTAATCAGTACATTATATGCGCTGCCGAGTTTGTATCCTGACGAACCTGCTGTTCAAATTTCTGGTGCCAAGGCTGGTACCACAATTGATCAGTCTGTCATACAAAAAGCAGAGCAAATTTTAAAAAGTGAAAATATTAGCAGTCATGATAATACCTTCACTAACAATGCTGCCCTTCTGCGTTTAAATACGTCTGAAGCACAGTTAAAAGCAAAAGATGTCCTCAGCAAAGGTTTGGGTGATAACTATACCGTTGCATTAAACCTTGCACCAACCACACCTGAGTGGTTGCAAAAAATTGGCGCTAAGCCAATGAAGCTTGGTTTGGACTTACGTGGTGGTGTTCATTTCTTACTTGAAGTAGATATGGACAAAGCTATTGCACAACGTATGGAAACCTCAGCAACAGACTTACGTCGTGAGTTCCGTGACAATAAGATTAAATTTAATAGTCTTTCATTGAACAACAATACCATTACGATTCAGTTTGCAAATAATGATGACCGTGCAGCGGTAATGGACTTTTTACGTCGTGATGGGAATAAGTTCAATCAACAAGCTCTAGCAACAGATACAGGTTCTACGCTTAAGTTGACCTATAATGATGCGACCAAGCAAGACATTCAATCTTATGCACTCAATCAAAACTTAACCACCTTACGTAACCGTATTAATGAGTTAGGTGTGGCTGAAGCTTTGGTACAAAGTCAAGGTAGCAATCGTATTGTGGTTGAACTGCCTGGTGTACAAGATACTGCTGAAGCTAAACGTGTCTTAGGGCGTACTGCAAACCTAGAATTCCGTTTAGTGTCCGATTTAAATGATCAATATATTGACCGTTTCTCAGGTAAATATAATGGTCAACCGTTACCGCCTGGTACTGAAGTTTTTGCTTACGAATCTTTGGACAGTGGTCGTGAACTATTATTAAATCGCAGTCGCATCCTTACCGGTGAACGTGTACAAAATGCATCAAGTGGTTTTAGCCAAGATAGTGGTGGTGCTGAAGTAAATATTACTTTAGATACTGCTGGTGGTAAGTTGATGTCAGATGCAACCCGTACTGCTGTTGGCAAACGTATGGCGGTTTTGTTTATTGAAAATAAACAAAAAATCACCTCTGTTGCTGATCCAGTTACAGGTGCTATGACAGAAGTTCGTACACCATATACTGAATCTGTGGTAATCAATGCTGCAAATATTCAAGCGGTTTTAGGTTCATCTTTCCGTATTACTGGTTTAGATTCTCCTCAAGAAGCGGCTGAACTTGCATTGATGCTACGTGCTGGTGCTTTAGCTGCCCCAATGTACTTTGTAGAAGAACGTGTTGTTGGTCCAAGTTTGGGACAAGAGAACATCGACAAAGGCGTATTATCAACTCAAGTTGGTTTCCTGCTTGTTGCAATCTGGATGATCGTGTTCTTCCGTCTATTTGGTTTAATTGCTGATGTAGCATTAGTGATTAACTTGGCAATGCTTCTCACCATCATGTCTTGGATCGGGGCTTCACTTACCCTACCAGGTATTGCGGGTATCGTCATCACCATTGGTATGGCGGTCGATGCCAACGTACTGATCTGTGAGCGAATACGAGAAGAAATGCGCTGGGGGGCCTCGCCCAAACAGGCCATTATTGCCGGTTATGATCGAGCCTATAACACCATTCTCGACTCAAACTTAACCACATTCTTGGTTGCATTTATTCTGTTTGCAATTGGTACAGGTCCGATCAAAGGCTTCGCTGTAACGCTGATGATTGGTATTATTTGCTCAATGTTTACTGCAATTACAGTAACACGTGCAATTGTCCAATTGGTATATGGCAGAAAACGTAACTTGAATAAGTTGAGCATATAGGAGATCGATGATGACTGATGTGACTCAACCGAAAAAGAAATATGGTCGCCCTGATGATGAGCATGTAATTAATTTCATGAAGATTGCCAAACCAGCGGCAATCATCTCAATCCTTTTGACCATTGCAAGTATCTTCTTTATTGCAACCAAAGGCTTAAATCTTGGTTTAGATTTCACTGGTGGTGTTTCTGCAGAGTTGAACTATCAATACGCAGCAAAACCAGCAGACGTTATTTCGAATTTGGATAAAGCAGGCTTTAAAGATGCAGTTGTACAAACCTTAGGTTCAAACAAAGACTTAATTGTACGTATGCCTGCGCAAGACCTCAAAGTTGAAGACTTAAGCAATACCATCACTAAAGCGGTTCAACTGCCGAATAACGCTGCTGTTGTTCATAAGGTTGACTCTGTCGGTGGTCAAGTCGGTAATGAGCTATATTTACGCTCTGCAGGTGCTGTAGCGCTTGCAATGCTACTTATGCTGATCTACGTGACCATTCGCTTCGAGTTTAAACTTGCAGTGGGTGCAGTGCTTTCATTATTGCACGATGTGATCGTAACGATTGGTATTTTTGCAATGATGCAATGGCCATTTGATCTTACTGTTTTAGCGGCTATTCTTGCCTTAATCGGCTTCTCGTTAAACGATAACATTGTTGTATCGGATCGTATCCGTGAAAACTTCCGTAAGATTCGTGGCGCGACACCGTTAGAAATTGTGAATATTGCGTTAACTGAAACCTTAAAACGTACCATTCATACCTCGATGACATTATTGCTGGTTGTACTTGCAATGATGTTCTTGGGTGGTGATGGTCTACACTGGTTCTCAGTTGCTATGTTTATTGGTGTATTTGTAGGTACGTATTCTTCAATCTATATCGGTACTGCATTTGCATTGTGGCGTGGTCTTAACCGTCAAGACTTTATCGTACAAGTTAAACCTGAATTTGAAGATGAAGAGCATATTCCTCATTAAGTTTCAGTTTTAATTGAAAAAGCTCATCTTTGGATGGGCTTTTTTATGCTTAAAATTTAACATCACACCGAAAAGAAGTCATTCTATTCATAAAACCTTACTCTGCCCCACAATTTAGCATCACGCTATAGTCAACCTAGCAAAAAACTCATACATAAGAATATAATCTCTCTTAGTTAATATTTTTTAATTAAATCAATTATATGGAAGAATAATTTTTTTGATTATAAAAAAGCTTGCAATGCCACACCTTACACTCAAAGTTTAAATACCTTTGCGCAGGCGATGCCTCACTTTTCAAAGATGACAAAAATCTTTCGTTTAACAGGGCTCTTGCGCTGCAAACAAAGCAGTGCTTTATTTTTGCTCATATACCCTCACCCAACGACGACATCCATGTCGCCCCACGGTAGGATAACCATCTAGGATCCAAAAGCACAAAAAACCAATTGATAACCAATAGTTTCTAAAAGTTCATACAAAAATATAAGCTTCATTTCTGATCAATGACTCGATGCAAGTCACGTGTATGAACAATTAGGTAGAGTTTGGCTATAGGTCAATACAAAATAGCGATACGAGGTAAATTGTGACTACTGAGCATAATATTTTGCAGTTGGATAATACTTGGTCTTTTCCTTCCATTTTCCATTGACCAGATTGCGATCTGTGACTTCAACTTGATCACCTCTTGGTGAAGTAGCATCCTCAATAAACTCTCGAACCAGCAATAAACCTTTTCTAGGTACAACTTTATACTCAGAACGAATATGGTAGCAACAGCCACTTTTATTAAAGGCGATGATGCGTTTGCGCTTTTTGTCTAGCTCGAACATGCCTAAATTTTCTTGAGTGAGTGCAGACAGTTCCTGACTCAAAACAAATTTATTCTTGCTTTGATTAAATACATAAATGTCATACACAGGACCGCCATAAGAACCATAATTACCGTTTCTAATCGCGAGGTCTTCTGTTCCATCGAAGTTAAAATCATCAAAAATCAAAGGACTTTGTTCACCATAAAGCTGTATAACATTGACACTCGGTTTAAACTTTTCGTCTAAATACATAGTCAACTCATCAGAGTGAAATGTTTGAAATACCGCTTTACTGCCCTTTTTTAATAGCTTTACTTCGGCCTTAGCCCCACATTCATCTTTTTCACATGCAATATCAATTACGGCATCATAGTGTTTCGAACCATCTTGAATTTCAAAAACTTGTGCATTCGTTATAGACAAGGAAAATGCCAAATAGATGCCTAAGCTGTTACAGATTATTTTAAATGGTTGATTCATCATTTTTTATTCAGTCGATTTTTATCAAAATCATAACATCAAACTGTGAATAATAAAAAACCGCCCGAAGGCGGTTAGGCTCCCTCCTTTCTCAAAGGAGGGTTGGGGTGGATTTAATCCAAGAGCAGCTTAGTGCCCACCACCATTGATTGCTTTCGTCATCTCTTCAACAACTTTCTTGGCATCACCAAAGATCATCATGGTTTTATCATTGTAGAATAAGTCATTGTCTAGACCCGCATAACCTGTTGCCATAGAGCGCTTGATCACCATAATGGTACGTGCTTTATGTGCTTCAAGAATCGGCATACCATAAATTGGTGAGCTTGGATCATCTTTAGCTGCAGGGTTAACAACGTCATTTGCACCAATTACCAGTACAACATCAGTCGCTGGGAAATCAGAGTTGATCTCGTCCATTTCCAAGATGTCTTCATAAGCAACATCAGCTTCCGCCAACAATACGTTCATATGACCAGGCATACGACCCGCAACTGGATGGATTGCAAAACGAACTGTTACACCTTGCTCTTTCAAGATTTCACACAATTCTTTCACTGCGTTTTGTGCACGACCTTGCGCCATACCATAACCCGGTACAATCACAACGCTGTCAGCATTTGACATCAAGAAACCCGCATCATCCGCAGAACCAGAACGGTAATTACGTTGAACTTGCTCACCTTTATCAACCGATGCTACAGCCGTACCACCCATCGCACCACCAAACAATACATTGATGATTGAACGGTTCATTGCTTTACACATGATGTAAGACAGAATCGCACCTGATGAACCCACCAATGAACCAGCAACAATCAACATGTTGTTTTCAAGTGTGAAACCAATACCTGCCGCAGCCCAACCAGAGAATGAGTTCAGTAGTGAAACCACAACTGGCATATCACCGCCACCGACTGGTGCAATCCAAACCCAACCAAATGCCAGCGCCAGTGCAGTCATCGCCCAGAATGCTTGCATGTTACCTGTGGTAAAGAAGTACACACCACACGCCAGCATAGCGAGGAAAATAATCGCTTGAACGGGTTTAACCCAAGCACCTGAAATGGTTTTTGCCCATTTCTTTGCAGCTAACTTACCATAAGCAAATACAGATGCAGTAAAGGTAATCGCACCTACGAAACAACCGACGAATAATTCAAATAAATGAACTTTACTCATATGTGCATGCTGTACACCAGCAGCCGTTAAAGCAGATTCATTTTGAGCAAACAAAGCAGTCAGTTGGTTATTATGTAAAATTGCAGCAATTGCAATCAGTACCGCAGCCAAACCGACAAGTGAGTGCATCAATGCCACTGTTTCTGGCATTTGTGTCATTGGAACTGTACGTGCACGAGCAATACCCACAATTGCACCCAACACCATGGCACCACCTATCATCCATACAACAGGATGATCTGCGACAAAGAATGTGGTGATTACTGCAATCGCCATGGCAATCATACCGTAACGGTTACCAGCAATCGCAGTTTTAGGACCTGAAAGACCACGTAAAGTTAAGATGAAAAGGACAGCACCTACAAGGTAGAACCAATCCGCATATTCTCGAATAAATTCCATAGATTAGCCCTCTTTTTTCTTTTGTTTTGGCTTAAACATTTCAAGCATACGTGCAGTCACTGCAAAGCCACCAAAAATGTTAATACTTGCCAAGAACACTGCAATTGCACCAAGTACACTAACAACATTCACGGACTGGAATTGTACACTTGCCTCTACAACACCAGGAATTCCAACAGTTTGTATCATCGCACCCACAACGATAATTGAGGACAATGCATTGGTTACTGCCATTAACGGCGTATGCAATGCAGGTGTTACACCCCAAACCACGTAGTAACCAACAAAGATGGCTAAGACGAAAATAGTAATAGTTTCAACCATGATGACTCTCCTTAACCACGCTTCAGCAGTACTTGACCGCCATGAGTTACTAGAAGTGCTTTTTGAATTTCGTCTTGTTGATTGATCGCAAAGTTTTTCTCTTGATCAAACAAAGTTTCTACGAAATTGAAAACATTACGTGCATACAGTGCCGAAGCTTCTGTCGATACTGTAGAAGGAATATTTGGAATACCTAAAATCGTCACGCCATTGTCAGTGACAACATTTTCACCATTCTTAGAGCCTTCAACGTTCCCGCCTGATTCAACCGCCATATCTAGGATGATTGAACCCGGTTTCATTTTGGCAACAGTTTCAGCTTTGATTAAGCGAGGTGCATCACGACCTGGCAACAACGCAGTGGTAATCACGATGTCTGCATTTGACACGGCTTTATCTACGATGATGGCTTGGTCTTGAATATATTGCTCACCTGGCATCCAGCCATAACCATTTTTAGCGGCATCAGCAGCTTTTTGTTTTTCTTCATCAGACATCGGTACATCTAACCACTTACCACCAAGCGATTCGACTTGGTCACGTGCAGTTGGGCGTAAATCTGTTGCTTCAACAACTGCGCCTAAGCGTTTTGCAGTTGCAATGGCTTGAAGACCTGCGACACCCACGCCCATAATCACGATACGAGCGGGTTTTACAGTACCTGCAGCGGTCATCAGCATTGGGAACATACGTTGATATTCCGCAGCGGCCAGTAACACCGACTTATAACCTGCAAGGTTGGCTTGAGAAGACAATACATCCATATTTTGCGCACGAGACAGTGTTCGTGGCAAAAGCTCTAACGCAAATGCAGACACTTGTTGTGACGCAAATTGGTCAAGTTCAGTATTACGGTATGGGTCAAACATTGCTACCACAGCTGTTCCTGCGGCAAGCTTTTGAATTTCCTCACCTTGTGGTGCACGAACTTTCAAAATAATTTGACTACCTGTATAGGCATCATCTGTAATTTTAGCGCCGACTTGTTCATAAGCACTGTCAATATAAGCCGCTTTTTTACCAGCGCCTCGTTCAATGACAATACTATGACCAGCACTAATCAACTTTTTTACTGTCTCTGGCGTAGCGGCTACGCGGTTTTCACCGACGACAGATTCTTTTGGGATTCCAATCTGCATGAGCGTTCCTCAAGCTAATTTTTCTTCAAGTAAACATCGTAAATAACCCGATGTTTCCCCCAGATGCGTTGTTATGAATTTTTGGATTCTAATTGAACTTTTTTAAAATACCACCCAATATTTATTTAATAAATACCCATATTTTGAACTGATGATTCATAAATATAATTGTGCGACATACCCTATATTTAATTTATTGTATTTTTCTTGCATTATCCTGCTCAGTTTTTTTGACATATCCTGTCTCCAATTTTTAAAAACGATGTTTTTTTAAGCTTATCTGGATGTTTTAAGCTGCTTACCCTACCCTACCGATTGGCATTTACAGCAGTATGATTCACTTTTAAGCATTCCAACTTGCTGTTTAAATACTCCATAAAACAATAGATTTAGCACAAAAAAGAACATCCCTATTGACCTTTCTGACAAATTACATGGTTTTTTTATCAGCTTATATTGGCCTTTTCTATCATTTTTTCCGTCAAAAATGTAAGTCGGTTTTTATAACATTTTTTAATTTCATTAATAAAAAAAAGTACTTGGGATAACCATTAGAATTACACTAGACCCGAGCCTAAAGCAATTACAAAAAATTTTAGTTTTTTTTTATTTGCCATTTTGTCAGTTAATAATACTCGAACAGCTTGAACCAGTCATGGTGATATTGCACCTTTTTTGTGCAAAAAAATAACATATAGAATTTGAGTAATTTATAAACAAGAATTTCAAGATTGATTTTTATACATTTTTTGTTTCCATCTCTTTAAATAACACTTAAATCCACAAAGAATTAAGTAAGCAATTGTGCTTTATATTCCTTTTATTGCGCCAATTCATTCTTTTTTTGTATTTCCACTGATTGAAAACAACATTTATACTGCTTGTTCAAATTTACATGTCGTATAGCGACATTGTCAATGCAGTCAAATTCATGAAACTTTCGTTATCCAGTACTCAACTCGGTTCGATTTTCGCACTTGGTGCGGCTTTCTTATTTAGTACCAAAGCTATTTTTATTAAACAGGCTTACGCATTATCGCCATTAGTCGACAGCACCGTGCTCATGGCATTGAGAATGGCAAGTGCCCTGCCTTTTTTCCTTTTATTGTGTTGGTTCAATCGCCATCACAATAAAAATATGACAGGAAAAGACTGGGCCTTCTTAGTTGCTGCTGGTTTGATGGGCTATTACCTTTCAAGTTGGCTCGACTTCGCTGGTCTGATGTATATCAGTGCTTCGTTAGAACGTATTATTTTATTTCTCTATCCAACACTGACAGTGATTGCCACAAGCTTTATTTATAAGCAAAAACTCAACTTTAGAACCATCCTAGCGATTGCATTAAGCTATGGTGGTACAGTGATTGTGATGCTGCAAGAGCAAAGTACAGTACCCCATGAAGGAAATTTCTGGCTAGGCGTGAGTTTAGTCTTTGCCAGTGCGGTCTGTTTTGCGACGTATTTACTCATGACCCCGCGTTTAATTCAAAAATTTGGTTCATGGAATTACACTGGTTTGGCATTAAGCATTGCATGTTTTGGTACGCTAACCCATTTTATCATTGCAACTCCCCAGCCGATTCAACTGCTAATTCAACTTCCGACACAAGTCATTTGGTATGGTATCGCCTTAGGCTTATTGGTGACGGTTTTACCGACGATTTTGGTCGCGCAAAGTATTTCTCGTTTAGGTGCTGCACAAGCAGCTATGATTGGTTCGATTGGCCCGATCCTAACCATTATTTTGGCTGTGGCTTTGCTCGGTGAGCATATGAATGCGATACAATGGTTTGGTTGTTTACTGAATATCATCGGTGTCATGATGATTACTTTGTCTAAAAAGAAACTTGCACACTAAATTGTGCAGAAACTTGGAAGGAATATGCATTTTAAAATTGTATCGCCGAGTGCCTGTGTAGATGTTGAAAATATCCAGTTGGCACAGTCGCATTTGGAACAGTTAGGTCATACAGTCAGCTTAAGTGAACATGTATTTTCACAACATCGCTATTTGGCAGGTACAGTTGAACAACGTATTCAAGATTTAAAACAAGCATGTATAGATCCAGACATTGATGCAATTTGGTGTGGTCGTGGTGGTACTGGTGCTGCCATGTTATTGCCATTTTTAGATGAGTGGATTTTAAATAAACCCATTATTGGCTATTCAGATACAACGGTGTTATTAAACTATATCGCGATGCATCATGGACAATCTTTACATGCGCCTGTATTTCAGGAAATTGCCGTTAAAAATTTAGACAATAGCTCCCTGTCGTATGATGCTTTAAAAACCATTAGCCTGTTATCAGCGGATATAAACCAACACGGTCATTATCCCTTATCCAGCGCAAATGGTTTTGCTCAAGATCAGCACATTGAAGATGTTAAAATCTTAGGCGGGAATCTTACTGTACTGTGTACTTTACAAGGCACACCGTCTGCGTTAAAACTGAATCAGCCGAGTGTTTTACTGATTGAAGATGTAGGCGAACCGTATTATCGAATTGAACGTTCATTGACTCAGCTCCTACAAAGTATTGATACTTCAAACTTAAAGGCTTTGGTCTTGGGTGATTTTTATCAATGCCCACAAAAAAATGTCCCGCAAAGTATTGTTGAGATTGTGAAAGAACATCTCGATCCACTGCACATCCCACTTTACCAATGTGACTGGTTTGGTCATGGTGAAGTCAACCGTCCATTTTGGTTAGGGAAAACGGGCAAGATTGTAGATTCACAACTCATTATTTAACGGCTAGGTTATTTAATGACTGAGTTATTTAAAGTACAGTGCCATTTCAGCACATTGAATATAAAAAATAGCCAATAAATTGCACAAGATATGCCTCTATGGAATCCTAGTCAGTGCTTACTGGGATTTTCTAAGAGTATCAAAGCAAAGATAAACAACCTATATACTTTTAATACTGAGCAATACTTCACTTGTATGCCCTCTCTTCTGATCACTTTTCTATATGACGGTTTTCTCGTTTAACAGCCCGTTGAATGTCCATTCATAAATACGATCAGTTGCTTCGGTTTTTTCTAGGTATTTTTACTTGACCTTAAGTTAACTTGAGTTTTGATACTAACGGAAATTTCCAGTCAATCAAAAGAGTCATCCATGAATTCCAGATCAGAATCTGCACAGATCAAATCGTTCCAAATGATTAACCCAAATACACTTTATAATCCAACAGCATTTGCGTATAGTCATGTGGCCGAAGTACGCCATTATTTACGTATTTTGCATATATCTGGACAAGGTGGTGAAAACCAACAAGGACAATTATCCCAAGATTTTGCACAACAAGTTCATCAAGCTTTTGTCAATCTGCAACATGCCCTACAAGCGGCTGATGCATCATTATTGGATATTGCTGTTTTAAGAGTGCTTGTGGTCGATCACAGTACCAAAAAACATCAGTTTTTAATTCAGGAAATGCAACAACTTTGGAAAGATCAACCTTTCCCTGCGTGTACACTGATTCCTGTCCCGTGTCTTGCTTTACAAGGAATGCTCATTGAAATTGAAGCAACTGCCTATTGTATGTAACTCCAAGAACTAGGATATTTTTATGAATGCTCAACTCGATATTAGCCAAAATAAAGCATTACTTTGGCTGATGGCGATTGCCTGCGGTTTATGCGCAGGAGCAAATTATTATAGTCAGCCGCTGATTCACTCGATTCAACTCTATTTCAACATGCCAGAATCACAAGTGGCACTTACAGTGACCTTTGCTCAAGTGTCTTATGCACTTGGTCTTTTATTCATTGTGCCCATGGGCGATATCGTCAATAAAATCAAATTTATTCCGTGGTTAATGTTTTGTGCTGCGATTGGTTTATTGATGTGTGCTTTTGCAGTCAATTTACCCATGCTTTGGGTTGGCACAATTATTACAGGTCTATTTTCAGTTGCGGCTCAGGTGTTAATCCCTCTTGCAACGATGGCAGTTAAACCTGAAAAAACAGGAGAAGTTGTTGGCTTTTTAATGAGTGGACTATTGGTTGGATTACTACTTTCCACCAGTCTTGCCGGTTTGTTGTCTAACCTGTTTAACTGGAAACTGATTTACTTTGTTAGTGCGGTATTGATGTTAATACTTGCCTATTTATTGAAAAAACGTCTGCCGCATGTACCTGTGTTTAAAATGAGTTATGGCAAAATTTTCTACTCGATGGGTGTGCTGTTAAAAGAAGAACGTCGTTTAGTCTATCGTGCAATTATTGGTGGCTTTGCATTTGCAGCCATGAGTATTTTATTTTCAACGATTGCTGTTTTACTAACTTCTGAACCGTTTAAATTACCTGATGTTTTGGTTGGTGTTGCAACGATCATTGGGGTATTTGGTGCTTTAGCCACTGCAAAAATTGGTAAAATTGCAGACCGTGGACATACCAGTATCCTGACATGGATTGGGGTAGCGTTGATGATCATCAGTTGGGCGCTGCTTTATTTCGGTGGAAAGTACCTCACCAGTTATATTTTAGGGTATGGCCTGATTAGCTTTGGACTCGCTGTGGTTCATACCAGCAATCAAAATATCATTTTCCGTTTACGCCCAGATGCGAAATCTCGGATTAACTCTATCTATATGACAGCCTATTTCACAGGTGGTGCATGTGGTTCTGCTTTAGGGGTTTATGCATGGCATCATGGAGGTTGGACCATGACTTGTCTTGTTGGTGTATGTCTGGTTATGGGGTCTGCACTATTTTCTCTGCTAGATCGTCTATATCTCAATAGAGCACAGACCATTTAAAGCATTCTAAAATCACAATCCTTCAAAATTTGAGGGATTTTGATTTTTTAAGAGACTTATTATTTTAATAAAAAAACGGATACCCAAATCATTCTATTTGAATAATATTCACTGTAACTATTGTGTGAAAAAACCGATCATAATATATTCATACAAATAATATTCTAACGTGGGTTTGACCTAGCTATATCTTTAACTTATTGAAAAAAATGATCTTGGCGGAGTCTTGTTTAACTCTCATCGAATTTCAGGATCAGCCTGCGGCTTGCCCTACTTTTCTTTTGGGAAAACTAGGCAAAACCATTGTCACCCGCAAAACTCGTCGACGACCAGCAATGCATTTAATAAATCACAGAAACAATACTTTATGAATGAAGTCCTGCCTCAGACAGTTGCGGATGACGTTTCCGAGTATCATATTTCATCAAGACTTTTATATCGAACTCAGGTTATTCTATAAAATTCAAAAAAATGCGATGTATACAATTTTAATTTAAATGGATATACGGGTTACTATCTTGAAGCTATATGAATAAATAGTTGAGGAGCAGAATTATACGGAAGATAAATTTTAGAGCTTTAAAGAAATTTGTACAGGGCAATCTATGTTTTTTGGAAAAAATATCCATGATTATTCAAGTTTAAAATTGGTACACTTTGGTCAAAATGATAACCCTGTTTGTCTTTGCTAAAGCGTGATTGACGATACTCAAGCAAAGTTTTATTTAGCTCGCACAGTAGCGAACATTGATCCTCAATCAATCATACAGCACAATAGTTTGCCTATAACATACATCCTGATAAATCAACCAAGAGCTTATCCCTTATGAAAAAAATACGATTAGCATGCTTACCGATTAGTTTTTTATGTACTTTTTCAAGTTTGGTCTTCGCTGCGCCAATAGGTAATGAAAACTTATTAAGCCAAGCTTTTATAAACTGTGACAACAGTGCCCAAGGTATCATTGAACAGGCAACTTGTCTAAAAGATGAGGCTAAACGTCAAGATGCGCGATTGAATAGTACCTATAAAAAATTACAATCGCATTTGAATGCTAACCAGAAAACAAAACTGGTTGCATCGCAACGCATTTGGCTACAATCACGTCAAAGTGATGCTGAACTGGAAACAACGCTGTATGGTCAATCACAGCCAGACAACTTGCAAACTGAACTTAATGATATACAGCGTATCGCAGGCCGTACTGCACAATTGCAACGCTATCTGAATTTACTTCAATAATGCGAATTAAAGCATAGAGATATTCAAGAACACATAGCGAGATCAATATAAAACTAAAGGTTAAATATATGAAAAAAATTAAAAGTATTACATTGTTGTTCATCTTTCTTCTGCCTTTTGCAACTTTTGCCGATGATGAAATGTCTCGTCCCCTTCCAGATGATTCTTATATTCATGCCAAATTAAGCAGCAGTTATGGCCAATGTATAAAACAAAGTGGTGCAGTAACATTTGAAATGCAAAGCTGTATGGACCAAGAATATGCTCAACATAAGAACCGCGTTCAACAGGCCTTTGCCAAAATCATCAGTCGTCCAGACAGTGTGAAAAAAGACCGGCAGATGGATGAAATCGCAGCATGGTGGGAAAACACCGACAAGTATTGTAATTGGGATCCAAAAACCGAAGGACAAGGACAAATGTTAGATGCACAGTCTTGCCGTCTGAACCGTATTGCCAATCTTGCGGATAAAATCAGCCACTATTGAGTCTCACAAATTAAAACTGAGCATCCCATAGTATTCAATAAAGTACTGTTGATTGGCATATTGTAATCCGTGAAACTGGGCTTACCTATGCCCAACGGTTGCATACTTATCTTCACCTACTCACTTGGACTTTCTGAGAGTCTGTCAATCTTGTTGAGTAAGTAATTGATGCCCGAATGTAGCTAAAAAGTATTTTTATAAATTATTGTCATTCACAATCAATACAATAGCGTATCTGCTATTTTGAGGTTGTACTTTTGGATAAATTTGCCTTCTTAAAGAATATTCAGGAATGGTCTGATCAGTATCCATGGCTAGAGATGCTAACATCATTATTCATTCTAATTTTTTTCGCTTTTGTCGCAAATTATATTGCAAAACAAGTTGTTGTTCGTGGGATACGTAAACTTATTTCAAAAATGAAGTTTGCACATAGTGAAATTTTTTCTCAGCATAGTGTTATCCGCAGAGTGGCGAATATTGTTCCTGCCATTGTTATTTTAAATGGTATTTCCACAGTTCCACATTTGTCCTTAAAAGCGGTTGGCCTGATACAAATGGCTGCACAGGCTTTTATCTTCCTGACCATTGCACTGGCCATCAGTGAACTTTTAAATGTTTTCAATCTGCTTTATCAACGTAATCCAAAATCACTGAATAAGCCCATCAAAGGCTATCTTCAACTGATCAAGCTGATTCTGTTTATCGTTTGTGGTCTGCTAATCTTGGGTACTTTCTTAAAGAAAGATGTTTTTACCTTGCTTGCTGGTTTTGGTGCGATGGCAGCGGTATTGTTACTGGTTTTTCAAAATACGATTCTGTCCTTGGTAGCGTCGGTGCAAATCTCTTCCTACGATATGGTTCGTATCGGTGATTGGATTGAAATGCCAACATTAAATGCAGATGGTGATGTTATTGATATGTCCTTACATACCATTACTGTACAGAATTTTGATAAAACCTTTACCACAATTCCCACCAATAAGTTGGTCACGGATACCTTTAAAAACTGGCGTGGGATGAAATTGTTGGGGGCGAGACGAATCAAGCGCTCAATCTTTATTGATCAAACCAGCATTCATTTTATTACCCATGAAGAACAACAGAAATTAAAAGCTTTCCTGTTACTGGATCAGTATTTGGATAATAAACAATCTGAACTGGACAGCTTTAATCAGCAGTTTGAAGATCAGTCAGTCTATAACCAGCGCCGCTTAACCAATATTGGAACATTTCGGGCCTATGTGGAGTTCTACTTAAAACAACATGCTGGTATTGCTAAAAACCAATCCTTAATTATCCGTCAGTTACAACCGACGAGTGAGGGATTACCACTGGAAATCTATGCATTTGCCAATACAACGGTATGGAATGATTATGAGGCAATCCAGTCTGATATATTTGACCATCTGATGGCAATTATCCCTGAGTTTGGGCTAAAAATTTATCAAGCGCCTTCTGGTTCAGATCTACGCTCATTGTCAAAACATGCTGAAAGTAGCTCGGAACTTCTGTTCTGAGTTGTTGGTCAGGGGGTTCTGCCCCTGATCATTTACATTAAAAATGCCCATGCGATAAGCATGGGCTTGCTTGCAATGAACGAAGATTGCAAATAGAAAAGCTTTCCTCTATTGCTTTTAATGTATCTTTTAAAATTACTACCCCCCAATATTGGCAAAACTTAAAAATTAATTTTATACATAGATTTTTTCAAGTTTATGTGAAATATCTAAATAAAAACCTTCTTAATAGGTAATGGATTGCCTTAATGTCTTAATTAACAGTTCATATAAATGATCGACCGCTTTTGAATTAAGCGAGGCTCTACTTCTATATACAGATGCTTCCATGGGTGCTAATGGGCCTAGTCTATGCTCCGCTCCCAAAATTTCTAAATGCTGAGGGGCGCTACATTGTGTGAAAACTGCGACGGCCAAACCACTTTCAACTGCTGCAATTTGCCCGATTAAACTTGAACTATTATAAACCACACGATAACGGCGACCTTGCAATGCAAGCGAATTGATCGCACTTTTTTTGGCTAAACTGGTACTTTCATAAACAGCAATAGGTATCGGATCTTCACGCCATAATTCAAATTGGGGAGAACCTACCCACACCATTGGCTCATGAAACAATAAAGTGCCTTGACGGGGGTTATCCCTTGAAATCAATGCTAAATCAATCTCGCCATTTTCTATACGTGGGATCAATGAAGTCGATTGTTCACAAATAAATTCTATTTCAACGCCGCTATAACGTGGTGCAAAACGCTTAAGCACTGGCGTTAGATATTTAGCAGCGTAATCATCGGGTACACCTAGTCTAATCCGACCGGTTAACTCTTCTCCATTAAAAGCCATTTGTGTTTCATGATGTAGATCAAGTATCCGTCTTGCATAACCTAAAAGAAGTTGCCCTTCAGAAGTAAGTTGAATTTGTCTATGTGTTCTAACTAAAAGTTGGCATTTTAAAGCACCTTCCAATTTTTTTAACTGCATACTGACAGCGGACTGTGAACGGTATAGCTCAGGTGCTGCATTTGAAAGAGAACCAGTATCAACAACTGCGACAAAACATTTTAACCAATCAATCTGTAGATTTTGTAGATTCATGATCACCCCCAAATTATTCGATTTCCGAATAGTATATGTAAGAATTATGCGCTTTTCATTCTAACTTTCTAAGTCCATAATTTATTAAGAAAAGAAGGAAATTTCCCCTAATTTTCATCAGCGACCATTAGGTATATAGCTCACTAGAAAATTTAAAAAGATAAGGAAATTATTTTGTCGAATGTTGACCCAAATATTTACAGTTTAAGTTATTCCCAAGTTTGGTCAGGCTTTAAAAGCCTTCTTCCAATTTCATCTTTCGTGGTGATTTTTGGGGCTGCTTTCGGCTTAGCTGCAACGCAAACAGGACTAGACAATAGCTCTATCATGTTAATGAGTAGCTTAGTTTTTGCAGGAGCATCTCAATTTGCGACTTTAGAACTATGGGGTGCGCAAATATCACTGATTCCCTTAATAGTCACAGTTTTCTTTATCAATGCTCGGCATCTTTTAATGGGCGCATCTCTTTATCCTTGGTTACGTCACCTGCCTCCCATCAAACGATACAGTATCTTGCTGGTTATTTCTGATGCCAATTGGGCACTCTCACTACAAGCATTTAATCGTGGTGAATCAGGGATGGGCTTATTGTTTGGAGGGGGCATTGCGCTTTGGCTCGCGTGGGTTTTAGGCACAGGACTGGGTTTCTATTTTGGTAATGTCATTCATCATCCTGCACTACTGGGATTAGATATGGTCATGGCTTGTTTTCTACTGGCGATGGTTGTGGGTGGACAAAAAAATCTCAGAATACTCATCATCTGGGCAATCGCTGCCTGTAGTTCATTACTAGCCTATTGGTACTTACCAGAAAATAGTCATGTCGTTGTGGGTGCCTTATTTGGCGGAATTGTCGGAATTTTCTGGAAAGAGAAACGGGTATGAACCTAGAAATTAGCACTACTTATCCCTTGATTATTATTTTTATTATGGCCGTTGTGACATTAGCCACTCGCTGGGGTGGTGTTTTAATTATGTCTTATGTTCCTATTAGTGATCGTGTACAACGATTCATTAACGCAATGTCGGGATCTGTACTGGTTGCACTTTTGGCCCCTATTGCGGTTGAAGGTGATCATGGCGCTCGATTAGCATTACTGACGACATTAATCGTTATGCTACTGCTTAAAAAACCGCTGTTGGCGATTGCAGCAGGAATATTGGCAGCAGCTTTATTCCGTCAGTATTTTGTATGAAATGATAGAGAGTTCAAGAGATTTAGGGCATTTATAGCTCATGTTATTGCGTACTTGTAGTGCTAGGTTCTAATCCTAGATAAGCCACACCGTATTTTGTTCAACCAATATGCTCTACCAACACACTAATTTTATTTTTAAGCAGTTTCACCAAGTTGATAACGCTTTAATCAAGCCCCATAAATCTTACTTTCTCACATTTAAAAATCACCATCATAATCAAAATTTTAATTCGATTTACAAATTCTATCTTTTGAGTATGGCTATTGATTTTAAAATAAAGCACGTATAATCCGAACTTGCTTTTTTTCTATCTTTTTCAGGTTGACTGTATGTCTGAGCTCCAATCTTTAACGCCTCGTATTTCGGTCGCCCCGATGATGGATTGGACAACTCGTGACTATCGTTTCTTTGCACGTTTGTTTAACCCCAATATTATCCTCTATACAGAAATGGTCACCACAGGTGCCATCATCTATGGCGGAGCAAATCGTCATTTGGACTATAACCATGAAGAACATCCAATTGTTCTACAGCTCGGTGGTTCAAATCCTAAAGATCTTGCAACGTGTAGCAAAATGGCTCAAGACTGGGGTTATGACGAAATCAATTTAAATGTGGGCTGTCCAAGTGACCGCGTGCAAAACAATAAGATTGGTGCCTGCTTAATGGCAGAGCCTGATTTGGTTGCAGAATGTATTGCTGAAATGCGTAATGCAGTTGATATTCCAGTTACTGTAAAACACCGCATCGGTATTGATGACATGCAATCTTATGAAGAGATGCTACATTTTGTCGATACAGTTGCGAAAACTGGATGTGATAATTTTATCGTACATGCCCGTATTGCCTTGCTTCAAGGTTTATCACCAAAAGAAAACCGCGATGTTCCACCACTACGCTACGAAGATGTTTATCGTTTAAAACAAGAGCGTCCTGAGTTGCTGATTGAGATCAATGGTGGGGTTAAGACTTTTGCTGAAACTCAAGCACATTTAAAGCATGTTGATGGGGTCATGATTGGGCGTGAGGCTTATCACAACCCTTACCTCTTGGCAGAATTAGGTCAACTCTGGAACTTAGACTTACCTGATCGCTTTGAAATTATCGATCAAATGCTGCCTTATATTGCCA
Source organism: Acinetobacter legionensis (assembly GCF_048552295.1). Classification (NCBI taxonomy): domain Bacteria; kingdom Pseudomonadati; phylum Pseudomonadota; class Gammaproteobacteria; order Moraxellales; family Moraxellaceae; genus Acinetobacter; species Acinetobacter legionensis. Next base: position 20,361 of record NZ_JBIMCW010000028.1, on the reverse strand, counting down.
AACGTATGCAAGAAGGCGCACCTCTATCGATTATTACGCGCCATATTTTAGGCTTATTTCAAAACCTTCCCGGTGCGCGTAAATGGCGTCAAGCTTTAAGTGGCGGTAATGCCAAAACATTTGCAGATGTTGAAAATGCCATTATCAATATTAAAGAAGCCATGAAGCGAACAGAAGATTATATTCGAGAACAGTCTGTCTGATCACGACTGAAAATTTCTACGATTCAATACAGTCTTAATCCACAGCTATCTTTTCAATCAAACGATGGTCTTTAAAATCGTTGAAACTGTTTGATCATGTATTCAGTACATCGCTGAATGACACCATCTGCATTTTTACTCCAGACCATCACAACATCAGACCATGCATTTTCTGCATCCAAAGCAATCAGTCTTACCTGTTTAGGCAGAATATGTCTAAATTCTTCAGGAACAATACAAATTCCAATTTCAGCAGCCACCAATTGCAATTGTGAAACTTTACGGGACTGAACCGCCGCTTTCTTTGGAGAAAAACCAGCACTTAAGCAAAGGTTTGCAACCAAATAACTTAAACCTCCCCGTTCTGCATGTGGTGTAGAAACAAAATTTTCATGCTTTAACTGTTGGATTTTGATACTGCGTTCTGAAGCTAAAATATGATTTTGATGTAGTGCAACGTATAAAGGTTCAGGGTAGAGCGTGGTTGTATATAACTCATCTAGGCAATTTAAAACAGGTGGGCGAATAAAACCAACATCAATATTTCCTTTCATCAGTGCAAGAATTTGGTCTTCAGATGACAAGGTGTTGATTTCGAAATTAACATTGAGATGCTTTGCGGTTTGATCAAATATTTTGACTTTTTCTAAGCTCATGCTAATGCTACTTGAGTGTGCAATTTTGATGAGTCGATTTTTTCCATCTGCAATATCTTTAGCATTTTCAATAATATGATCTAAGTTAAGCAAATTATTTTTAATTTGAGCATAAAAGAACTGTCCAGCTTGGGTGAGTTTTATTTTTTTATCACTGCGGTCAAAAATTTCAAATCCTACTTCGTCCTCCAAAAGCTTAATCTGGCGACTTAAAGCAGATTGGGCAATAAACAACTTTTCAGAAGCCGCAATAAAACCACCTTCTTCCACAATTCTAATTAAATAATTAAATTGTTTGAATGTCGCCATATCCATCTCAAAATTAGATCAATTCTGCTTTTTTCTATATTAGATTAGATTGTTTGATTTCACTAGACTTTACTTAAAGCGACTTACATCAGAGAGAAATAGTATGAGGACATCCAAACAATTACTGGTTTTTATTTGTATTATTTGCGCTGTTGTTTTACTCAATCTTTATGATGGTTTTATCGCAAAACAAACAGGCAAAGTGCCCCAACAGCATGAGTTTATTTATTTGCAGGACTGATTGAGCTGAACAGATAAAGTATGTTTTTTACAAACGCGTGCAAGATTTCACCAAAGCATACTTTTTTATATTGGTGACGCATGTTGTGGTGCTTTTTTTAAAATCATATTGGTAAGTAATATACTTGCCAGCAAGATCATCACTCACAAAAGCGTCTTTTCGAAAATGAGCACGTATAATACAGCCGTGTAAATCAGGTGCTGCATACACGTTTATACTTTCAACATATTTGCTGTGTTGTTGAATATTGACCTCCCAGCCCAACAGTTGCTTGATCTTTTGAATCTCTTCCTGTTTGCTGATCTGTTGGATATTTTGCAAATTACAGACTTGAATTGCATTTGCTTGAGGTTGAAGGATTGACCAGCCCAACAAGTTCTGTATATCACGCATTATTGTTTTAGCTTCATCCAATTGGTTGACCGCCTGAAAATGACGAACCGTTGAATAAAGGTAATATGCAATCCCGCCAATCAACAGGATCGCCAATATGGTTATTTTAAGATCGGGTATAGGTCGATTAAAAAGCCTCTTCATTCTCTAAGCTGTCCATGTTTATGGTCTGAATGCTATAGCGCATTTCAAGCGACTTTTCAGCATAGTTAACGCCCAAACTTATTTAAACAACGCCAATATTTATCTTTAAATAGGCTGACATCGATTTCAAAGTTGTTCTGATATTTTTCAACAACCTGATCTATAACTTTGGCGGGTTTTCTAAACTCTTTACAAGCAAAATACATGGTTCTTAAGTTATTACCGGTTTCTCGTCCAATATTTAAATATCCTTCAAAATCCTTTAACTCATTTAATAATTCTTCTTCAATCTCATTAAGCAACTCATAATCTGTTGCGGACGGCATACCACTTGAGTTCTGACCAGCATAAGGTATTTCTACCAGCAGCATCCACGGATGAGAAGCCTTTTGATCCCATGTTAAAAGAGTACTGTTTAAGATCGCCACCAAAGGTAGCCCTTCATTGGTCTCCCCCTCCAAACTGATATATTCATCTTCATCAGTACTTGAACGGGTTATTTTGTCTAAGCGAGAAATTTCACTGTTCTTTAAAATTAAAATATTCTTTAAACGATCGATAGGCATTAATTCTTTTTCAGCATCTTGTCTGAATTGTAGCGAAACTTGATCTAGCTTTGTGATCGAATCATATTCGCCCAAATAATTATCCAAAAAGATATAAACCGCTTGTAAGAATTCAGCTTTTTGAGCTTCATTATATTGATCATGCACAACCACGAGATCAGTTTCATCTGGATATTCTTCATGGTCTTTTAAATAAAACGATAGCGTTTTTTGACTAAACTCATGACCATGCATACCAATACTGGTTTGCTGAATATCACTTGCGGGTTTAAGTGCGGTAAATTTCCAGCCAGGAATTTCAGGGGCTGCTGCCACCAACTCCTCTACAAATACAATATTTGCCACAACACCATCTGGCGTTAAAATCAATTCAGCTGTTTGTGGGTCAAGCATCCCGGTAAGGAAAAAAATTCCACCATGAACTTTGGCCAATTCAGGCGATAATTTATCAAAGAAATCCGCCTGAATGGTATCTTGATTTAACTCATCCACAATACGATGGAAATCCTGTTGATGCTGTTCAAACCATTGCCAAAATTCAGCATAGCGGTTTCGATTGATTTGTATTTGTTGTTCTTTCTTTCCAAATAACTTTTTGAAAAAACTCATTTTGATTGTTCTCTGTTATTGCGTTTATTTCAGATTAATTTAACTGAATTTTTATGATTTTTAAATGCATCTAAACTTTTACTTAAAAATACCAAACGCTTATTTGATCCGATCTAACTTTTTCAACACTTCTGCAACAGCGACCATCGCAAAACTAGAAGTCACCACCACTGCCGAGCCATATCCACCACAGCGCAAGCCTGCACTTGCACACACATCAGCACTAGAAAAAGGATTATCAATTGAATACACACAAGTAATGCCAAATTTTTCTTTTGGTTTCTTACAAATGCCTTTGGCGCGCAACTGGCTCCGCAATTTTGCAAGCATTGGATCTTGTTCTGTTTTAGATAAATCAGCAACACGAATTTTTAGAGGATCAAGCTTACCACCTGCCCCACCCGAAACAATCAAAGGAATTTTATTAAAACGACAATGTAGCATAAGTGCAAATTTTGCTTTAACGTCATCGATGCAATCTAAAATAATATCGGGAACATTTTCTAGAATTTCTTTCACATTATCTGGGCTGAGATAATCATCAATCAAATTGATCTTGATCCGAGGATTAATTGAACGGCAACGTTCCGCCATGACTTCAATTTTCTCATGGCCTAAAGTTGAGGTCATTGCAGGAAGCTGTCGGTTGATATTTGAAGCAGCCACTGAATCCATATCGACCAGTGTTAACTCGCCAATCCCTGTACGTGCTAAGGCCTCAACCGCCCATGAGCCAACCCCACCAATACCGATCACCATGACATGACTTTTTTCATAGTGATTGAATGTCTCTTCTCCATAAATTTTGGCTACGCCTGCAAAACGGCGCTCATATTCATCATTTTGGAAAAGTTCAGTCATGTCAGTATCAACTCAAAAATACCCCGCTATTTTACTCATTTATCGACAGTGTGTCTTGCTCCAACACAATAAAAAAAGCCCTGCATTTTATACAGGGCTTGGAGAACTGAAATATATCGTGATTTATTGATTAGGCTATGAAGCGATTAAATTACGCAGTACATAATGCAAGATACCACCTGCTTTAAAATATTCCACTTCATTCAAAGTATCAATACGGCATAACACTTTGAAACGATCTATTGAACCATCAACACGTTTAACCTCCACATCTAAACTTTCATGTGGTTGTATGTCATCAGAAAGTCCATAAATCGACAGTTGCTCACGCCCAGTTAAGTTGAGTGATTGACGAGTTTGACCATCCACAAATTGCAACGGTAAAACCCCCATACCAACCAGATTTGAACGATGGATTCGTTCAAAACTTTCAGTAATTACCGCTTTTACTCCTAAAAGATTGGTGCCTTTCGCCGCCCAGTCACGTGATGAGCCTGTACCATATTCCTTACCTGCAATGATGACCAACGGCGTACCATCTTGCTGATACTTCATCGCAGCATCGTAAATGGCTAACTTCTCATCTGTCGGGATATAGAGGGTATTGCCGCCCTCTTCACCATTGAGCATTTCATTCTTGATACGAATGTTGGCAAAGGTTCCTCGCATCATCACTTCATGATTGCCACGACGAGATCCATAAGAGTTAAAGTCCTTTTGATCGACACCCTGCGCTTCTAGATAACGACCTGCTGGACTGTCTTTCTTGATATTCCCCGCAGGAGAAATATGATCTGTTGTGACTGAGTCGCCAAGAACGGCCAAGATATTTGCATTGAGAATATTTTTAATTGGTTTCGCGGGTTGATCAATGCCTTCAAAGAATGGAGGATGACGAATATACGTTGAGTTTTCATCCCATTCATAGGTTTCAGAGTCAGGGATTTGAATTGCTTGCCATTTTTCATCACCATCAAAAACTGCCGCATATTCTTTATGGAACATCGCTGTATTGACTTTTTGCAGCACCTCATCAATCTCGATTTGACTCGGCCAAATATCTTTTAAATATACTGGTTGTCCTTGCTGATCATGCCCCAATGCTGTGCTGGTAATGTCACTACGAATGGTGCCCAATAAGCCAAATGCAACCACTAAAGGCGGTGATGCTAGCCAATTGGTTTTTACCAAAGGATGTACCCGCCCTTCAAAGTTTCGGTTGCCTGAAAGTACCGATGCAACATTCAGGTCGTGGCACTGAATAGCATCTTCAATCGGTTGGGGTAATGGCCCTGAATTACCAATACATGTGGTACAACCATAACCAACCAGGTTATAGCCCAACTGGTCTAAATAAGACATCAAACCTGCCGCTTCTAAATAATCGGTTACGACTTTAGAGCCTGGTGCTAGAGAGCTTTTCACCCATGGCTTACGTTGAATGCCTTTTTCGATGGCTTTTTTTGCCAACAAACCCGCAGCCAACATCACACTTGGATTAGAAGTATTGGTACATGAGGTAATCGCAGAAATCACCACATCCCCATCCGTCAATGGGTAGCGTTTACCGTCAATCACACAATGTGGTTCTTCATTTTGTAATGCAGATTGTTTTGAATCAATGGCGTTACCGGCCCCACCCTCATTGGCTAAACGTTCTTTTTCCTCACCTTTAGCTGGCTTAAGATCCAGCGCCATTAAGTCACTAAAAGTTTGTGGGATATCAGGCAATGCCACTCGATCTTGCGGACGTTTCGGGCCAGCAACACTTGCTACAACGGTTCCCATATCCAATGCAAGCACATCGGTAAATACAGGTTCATCCCCAGTATGACGCCATAAGCCTTGTTCTTTACAATAAGCCTCAACCAATGCAATACGATCTTCTTTACGACCCGTTAAACGCATATACCCTAGAGTGATTTCATCAATCGGAAAAAAGCCACATGTTGCACCATATTCGGGCGCCATATTGGCAATGGTTGCACGGTCTGCAAGCGGTAGAAATGCGAGCCCATCACCATAAAATTCAACAAATTTACCCACCACGCCTTTTTTACGTAGCATCTGAGTAATAGTTAAAACTAAATCCGTTGCGGTAATTCCTTCACGCAATTTTCCTGTCAATTTAAAACCAATCACTTCTGGAATCAGCATTGAAATCGGCTGTCCAAGCATGGCCGCTTCGGCTTCAATCCCCCCCACTCCCCAACCCAATACACCTAAGCCATTAATCATCGTGGTGTGTGAATCTGTACCAACTAAGGTATCGGGAAATGCAAATACCTCACCCTCACTTTCACCCAGCCACACTGCTTGAGCTAGGTATTCTAAATTGACTTGGTGACAAATCCCTGTTCCAGGTGGTACCACACTAAAATTATTAAATGAAGACTGCCCCCAACGGAGGAATTGATAACGTTCTCCATTGCGTTGCATCTCAATTTCAACATTTTCTTCGAACGCATGATCTGTCCCAAAATGATCCACCATCACAGAGTGATCAATGACCAAATCTACTGGAGATAAAGGATTAATTAAATTGGGATCTTTATTGGCTTTTTGTACAGCTGCACGCATCGCAGCCAAATCTACAACAGCAGGTACACCAGTAAAATCTTGCATCAATACTCGTGCAGGGCGATACTGGATTTCTTGATCTGAAGTTTTATTGTTCTGCCAATCGACAATCGCTTGAATATCGCTTTGCCTCACTGTTACATCATCTTCAAATCTGAGTAAGTTTTCCAGCAGTACTTTGAGTGATTTAGGCAATTTTGAAATATCACCTAAACTCGCTTGAACCTGATTTAAACTAAAAATTTTATAATTTGTATTCCCTACAGTTAAGTTTTGCAAAGAATTTAAACTATTGATATGACCATATTTTGCCATTGGTTAAACCTCCAGCTTGGCGTTGACTTTCTTATTGGCTACTTGGAGTACTTCTTTAAATCTAAGACAAATAATTATTTTAGGTGTTGTTGATTGGTTATTTTTATTCAAATTTACATCGGTAAATGTAAGCATTCATGTGAGTTTTTCCACAATACACCTGCAAGTGTTGTTCGTTCAATTGCCAAGCTTTCAGCTAAACCCGTCAAGACAAAAGGCAAATTCACCGGCGTATTACGGGTATGCTGCTGGTCAGATGTCTGGCAACACAACGGTGTCATATCTGGACAATCGGTTTCTAGTACTAAATGTTCCGCACCAACCGCTTGTACAACTGTATGCAGTTTTTTCGCATTTGGATTGGTAATTTGCCCTGTGATACCGAGTTTAAAGCCTAATTTAATAAAGGCTTTCGCCTCTTCTACCCCCCCACTAAAAGCATGTGCAATACCACCATGTTTAAACTGGTGCTGTTTCAACATTGCAAGAACTTCAGCATGTGACTTACGAATATGTAGAAGAATTGGCTTATCGTATTGCTGGGCGAGTTCAATTTGGGCTGAAAAAAAATCTTGTTGTTTTTGAAAAATTTCAGCTTGTTTATGCTGTTTAAGAAACGTGTCCAAGCCTATTTCACCAACCGCAATACAAGCTTCAGTTTTCAGTATATTTTCCAAAGCATTTAAATGCTCTAGGCGGTGTTGTTCGATATAAAAGGGATGCAACCCCGGTGCAAGATGGCTTCGGGGTGCATTATTTAACTGATTTAAAAATTGTTGAGTGTCAATCAAATCTTGAAAGCGTTCATATAAAAACCCAATCAAAATCAAATGTTCTACACCTACCTTTTTTGCTTGATAGGCCAATTGTTCTCGATCCAGATCAAAATCAGGAACATCAAAATGTGTATGTGTATCAAACAAAGGCCAAGGCATTAGGATTTCGCTTTCCCACTTGCAACAGGTGCAGAACTGCTTGGCTGATCAACTTGCATCTCCGCTGGGAAATATTGACTTTTCAACACGCCTTTTAACTGATCGTAAGGAATCATCAAGCGCGGTAAGCCAACAACATAAGGCCCGATATCATATTCACCATATTGTAAAATCAGACCTTGTTTACCCAAATAGAAATTGTCTGATAATGTAAACTTCCAGGCCTGTTCATATTCATTGACGCTTTCAGCAAGTTTTGAATCGATAACCCAAGTTTTAAATGCATCATGTGCCAATTTTTCAAATTTAGCTTTTTGATTGGCTTCAATGATTTGATCCAAGCCAACCTGTTTTTTACTCACCAAATCAAAGTTAAAATAGGTTTGCGCAGATGCCCCATGTGCGCCACCTAAATAACTACTGGTATTTAATACCACCGTCGCTAAAGGTTTATCTGAGTTTAAAATTTTAGGACTTAAACTAATCGTGATCTGGCCACTTGCCCCTAATGTTTTAAGCTCTTTATCCATCTCAAGGAATGAATTTGCATAAGGTTGTACACGCTCTTGCAATTGCTGAACAGGGGTTTTATTGACTTGCACTTCACTTGCTGAAGCTTGTGAAGCCGTTTGTTGCTGATCTGCGTCTTTTTTCGCTTTACTCAATTGCGCGATATCCAGCATTTTATCCAGATTATCTAAAATCGCTTGATCAATCGTTTCATCAACAAAAGCCTGATTACTTTTTAGTCTTTCTATAGAAAACTCAGGGCATGTATTGCCATTACACTCAGGTAATGTCAATTTTACTTTTTCTGTATCGCCCTGTAATAACATTGAAGTATCAGGCACTTGAGATGCAGCACTTTGATCAACTTTTGGCTCTGCTTTTTTCGAGTCAGATTTTTGACATGCAGTTAACCCTAAAGTGATCACCAGAATTGAAAGCGCTAAAGTACTTTTTTGATTTAACATTTCACAAACCTATCCAATGAATCAAGCCAAGATTTTTTAATCTCTATATTCATTAGCCTATTCTTCTCTATACAAATCCTCAATCAAAATTTGTATGAAAATTGAAGCGTTATGCAATAAGTGGCTCAAGTTTATTGATCGCCGAGTCAATTCAACAAGGACCAACTAATCTTAACCGCTCTGCTTTAAAATCCCGCTAAAATTGGCAGAATGATCAAGATACACCTTAGAACATATGTTGATACACTTCAGGCTTAAGTATTTTTTGCGTCTGTTCTTTGCTCAAATAAATATCCAGCTGGGTACCATCTTCGACAATTTCATTGGCGCGATAATGCAATCCAACACCTTCACCATCAAAGAACCAATCGGCTTGTCCCCAATATAACTTTTTAGGCGCATTCTTTTTCACATCGCTATTTTGCTTTTCCAACCATTCTGCATATTTTTCTTGGACCCAAGTATTCAGTTGGTTCTGATGTTTGGCATCAATCACATCTAAAATACTTAAGCTTTTCTTCAATTTCCGGTCAGCAACAAAAAAGTATTGTCGTTCTTTGATACTGACATCTGCTTGTAAACTATTGACTGAAACTTGCAACAAAACATACTGATTACGTTGTGAAGCCATACGCGTTTGCATATGCAGTTCAAACGCTTTATTTTTCGGGAATTCTTCTTGCCAAGTATCTGATTTTTTGACAAAAGCATTAATGGCCTGTTGTAAGGTCATGTTCTGTTTTAAATCAATCTGTGCCTGAATCACGTTGGACTGACTATTTGCAATCCACTGATTTAACCAATTGTCTTGAGTCTTAATGGTTTGAATATCGATTTCAATGCAATTATTTTTTTCACAAAACGGTAAGGCATAATCAGCTTTGGTTTCTTGAATATTTAAATAAGGTAAGACTTCAGCGGCTTCTTGTTTGGGTTGGAATACAGAACCATCTTTGTCCTGATCTTTTTTAGAATCACATGCAACCAAAACCATTGTACTTAAGCAAAGCACTGAAATTATTTTTTTTGAAAATTGCACTGCATAAATCCCTTTGGACAAAAAGCATTGTATTTTGATACAAAAACAGCTTCACAAGGAAGCTGTTTTTACATTTTGCAATAAGTTAGCTGAACTTAATGCTCACGTGTAGAACGGAATTGAATATCTGGATAACGCTCTTGCATTAATTGTAGATTTACTCGGCTTGGTGCGAGATAAGTTAAATGCCCACCACCATCGACAGAAAGTTGGTCATGTGCCTTTTTCTTAAATTCATTAAATTTCTTTTCATCATCACAAGAAACCCAACGCACTGTGTTGATGTTCACTGGCTCATAAATACAATCTACTTTGTATTCTTCTTTCAAACGGTATGCCACTACATCAAACTGAAGTACACCTACAGCCCCAACAATCAAGTCATTGTTGATTTGCGGCATAAACACCTGCGTTGCACCTTCTTCTGAAAGCTCTTTTAAACCCTTTTGCAATTGTTTAGATTTCAATGGATCTTTTAAGCGTACACGGCGGAACATTTCAGGTGCAAAGTGTGGAATCCCCGTAAAATGAAGTTTTTCACCAGAAGTGAATGTATCACCAATCTGAATCGTACCGTGGTTATGTAAACCAATGATATCACCAGGCCAAGCTTCTTCAAGTTGCTCACGTTCACCCGCAAGGAATGTCAATGCATCACTGATACGTACATCTTTACCAAGGCGTACATGATTCATCTTTAAACCTTTCTCATACTTACCTGAACAGATACGCATGAAGGCAATACGGTCGCGGTGTTTTGGGTCCATATTGGCTTGGATTTTAAATACAAATCCACTGAAGCCTTCTTCCGTTGCTTCAACAGTACGTTCATGTGTTGGATGCGCTTTCGGTTGTGGTGCCCACTGAATAAATGCATTTAATACATGGTCAACCGCAAAGTTACCCAAAGCGGTACCAAACAGTACTGGGGTTTGGCGCCCTGCTAAAAACTCCGCTGGATCAAGTGGATCATTCGCCATTTGCACCAGTTCTAAAGACTCTTCAAATGAAGCAAAGGCCAGATCACCGACTTTTTCACGAATGTCTGGATAGTCATATCCATCACGGATTTCAATATCTGTAATGGTCGAACCAAAACCCGCTTTATATACATAAAGCTTATTTTCAATGATGTTATATACACCAGCGAAGTCACGCCCCATACCCAATGGCCAAGTAATCGGCACACAACGGATTTTAAGCACGCTTTCAATTTCATCAAGCAATTCTAATGGCTCACGGATTTCACGGTCCATTTTGTTGACGAAAGAAATGATCGGGGTATCGCGCATACGACACACTTCCATCAATTTGATGGTCCGTTCCTCGACCCCTTTTGCACCATCAATCACCATCAACGCTGAGTCAACGGCAGTTAAAGTACGATAGGTATCTTCAGAGAAATCTTCATGCCCTGGAGTATCAAGTAAATTGATGACATGATTTTTATAAGGGAACTGCATGACTGAGGTAGTAATCGAAATACCACGCTCTTTTTCCATTTCCATCCAGTCAGATGTCGCAGAACGGTCAGACTTTCGACTTTTAACCATACCTGCAACTTGGATTGCTTTACCCCACAACAACAGTTTTTCTGTCATTGTGGTTTTACCAGCATCGGGGTGGGAAATAATAGCGAAGGTACGTCGCTGAGCGACTTGCGCTGCTAATTCATCTTTAAACATAAAAAATCTACAATATTTACACAGTTATGTACACATTTATAAATATGTACTTGAACTGGAAAATGGGAATTCAAAAATTGGCGATATTGTATCAGATTTAGCGTCGTTTTTAACGGTTGTTGCTATATCATTAAGCACTTTGATGGAGCATATTTCTGAAAAAAATTCTGAAATGGAATTAGACATACAGACCTAAAAGCAATACAGCACGTCATTTATACTAACTATTTCGTGATTAGTCTGAAGATAAAACAAAGTAGCCTTATAAATCAATTAAGACTATATTCTTTAGCAAAAATCTCAGATGGGAATTGATTTAAATCAGTTAGCATCTTACTTTTCGGATTAGCCCTTTAAGCGATCTAACTAAGTAACAACTAACAGAGCAAAGTCAATGACATAAGCCCAACCTATAAGCAAGCAGACAAAAATCTGCGACTCGTTTTCACTCTCTTGAATTTATCCAATAAGATCTGCAGAAAAATATTATTTTCCAATATTGCGACCAAAATAATTGGTCACAATACTTTTTACAATCGTTTATATCCAGAATTTTAAAGTTTTCCTCATAGGAATAGATACCAAAATCAAAGTGATTCTTAACGCTATTATTATCATTTGCATAAGCTAACCCACTACAAAATAGAAGAGCAATAATTTATAGCTACTTTTTAGTTACATGTCACATCATCTCATTCCTAATAAGTAAAGCGCCAATAGTGAATCAAAAATTTGAATTTTTCCCAAAAAAAATCTTTGTTCACTGAATCCATTTTAGTTTGTATCATTATAAGTTCCTCTCCATCACTCTGCTTTTTTGTAAATCATATTATTTTACTGAAAATACTTTTTAAATTAAGTTTATAAATTATAGAATAACGAGCTTAAATTTTTAAATAACATAAATTTAATTAGCCCGTTATTTTTAAACCGGGTATAATTAAGGCTATATTTTTAATAAATTTATTTTTTTGCTGCTTTATCTAAAATCCTTTGTATAACTGTGCGAGTCACTGTAAACCGTTTAGCAAGGGAATAAACGCTCTCACCTCTTTTAAATAGCTCAAGCACTTGTTTTTTTTGATCATTTGTCAAAATTTCTGGTCTTCCAACTTTTTTAACGATTTTATTTTGTTTTTCAGTATTAAAATTAAATAATTTTTCGAATTCAAAACATAACCTTAAGAAATGAAGAAAAAAAATTTTCATGTATCCATTGATCTCACTTTTTGAGTAGTCTAAACAAATTAATCTTATTTTTTTTTGATGAATTTTATCTGTTATAGATAAGATTTCTTCAAAGCTGCTACCTAAACAATCAATACTTTTTATTACCAACAAATCATCATCCTCTAAGGAATAATCAATCAAATTTAATAATTTATCTCTAAAAATTATTGACTTATTAACTGAAACTTCCTCAAAAACCAATCGATTTTTTTGGATTTTATAACCATATTCGTTAAAAAATGAAAGAAATTTACCTGATTCAAACTCTGCATTGGGTTCAATTCTAACATAGGCATACGTACGCATATTAATACACCAAAAAGTAACAAAAATAAACGCAATAAAACTAGCATATAAGTTTTTTAAAAAACATGATACAAATCACACTATTCTTTTAAACAATGTATAAAACTGACGAAATTATTTTCAAAAGCAATCAAAAAAAAACCAAAAAAAACCAAAAAAACCCTTAAGAAAAAAACAAAAACAACATATAAGTCAATAATATTATTAGTTTATTTTTAACCATGATGAATAATTAAAATTTACGAGGCGTAAGAAAGGACATTCTAAAGTTCTCTAAAGATGCAATATATTAAATATATGAATTAAATCTAATGTTTTTTAAAACATATAAATAAAACAAAAGAAATGTCTTTACCTTTACCCAAAAATACGCTCAGATACTGTAAAACTTAAAAAATATAATATCAGAGCAATATAAAAAAACTGCAAAGATAAAAATAAATCACATTAAAAATAAATAATTTAAATAAAAAAACACCTTAACACTGACTAAAAATCAACGCCAAAATTAAAAAAATCTTTAAATACACAATGTTTAATTAGATTTATTTAAACACTCGAACAAAAATACTCGATTATTTAAAATATAATTTTAAAATACTTTAATAAAGTATACTAAAAACAATATTAAAAATTACTTAACAGAAAATTAAAACAGTTTAAAGTAACTTAAAACTTTGCAAAATATAGAAAAAGAAGTAAACACCACTAATTATCATCCTATTATTAAAAAATTAAAAGTTAAAGTTGCCCTGAGACATAAATTGAAAATTTGGTATGAGATTCTTAATTCAGAAGATTTATTCAGTATGGTTATAGGAGCATGCACTTCGTTGACCTAACTTTAAAAATGCTTTGCTGACAATTTATCGCTGAAATAATTTAATACATTGCATCTTGGTTTCGACCAATTTAAATAATAGTACCCAACAATATTCCATATTATTCGATTCAAGTATTTGACTGTTTTGAGTAGATCATTGCACTTAATGTAAGTCTTCCTAAGGCTTGGCATTTTTTTGGGTGAAATTACAGCAGAAGCATGCCATCTAAAATTGCTTGTCTACAGTGTTATGTATCATGAACTCCATCTATATAGTCTGAATCAATTCGATCATCTCATGGAATTGGATCAAGTTGATTACCGAGCGCCTGTTAATCACTAAGATTATTTGTCCAAAGCTAAGCAATAAGTATTTGCAGGTTTTCAGCATCAATACCCATATGGATTTTATGCCATTACCGATGATATTCTGGTTATTATTTCTTAGTCTTCTTTCGCCATCACCTATGAGTTTTAATGAAGTCAATCAATGCTTTTGGGGTGACCAATATCAATATTACTTTATCATTTTCATGATGATAAAATAATTTCTGACTAACCAATTTAATCCACAAAAAATGAATGATACTTTTATCTAATCCCGTGGTCATTTCTCAAGATAACTTGAATAATAATTTAATCATTAAGACAGCACAGAGTAGCAATATTTGAGTAGATTTAATTTTGTTCTTGCTGCCTTTTGGTTGCGCACACCACTAATTTTGCGAACAAATCAGATCGAGAAATTTCATCTCTTTAGCAAAGTTTAGCTATAAGAAAGAAAATTGATCATTCGATAGATTTAGGTATAGGCTTATCCATCTGAATAATTATATTAATGAATATGCTTTGAAGATCAGTTTTTGTAACAAAGCCTCTTTAAAATAATCCAATATAAGTGTAGAGAAATAAGCTTAATTAAGAGAACCTTAATACCAACTTAAAAACCATATTTAATTAAGAATATAAAAACTATGCTTTTAATCATATATAGGTTAAAAACATACCATAAAAAATTTAATAACAATCATCAGCAACATACAACTTTAAAACTAAAACATTGATTTAAATAAATTTTAAAACCAATATGAAATATAAAAAATTTATAATTTACAACATATTGAAAAAAAAAATAAAGCATACAATAATTATTTGTATTTCACAAAGTCATCAAATTAGAAAACAATTTATATAGGATTAAAATGAGCACACATCTAGATAACCTAAACCAAATTAGTGCTAAAATTTCTTCTTTTGTAAAAAAAACAATTAATAACAATGATACAATCTTAACGGAAGAAGAGAGGGATAATAAAATTATTGTTTTTATTTCTTATGGATCAAATGATATCAGAGCTAAGGTATGGAATACTGCACCATTAAATGCAGATATTGCAATTAAGAAAACTCTAAATTATATAAAAAATATCTATGAAAAAAATAACAAAATATCCAATTACTTAAAAATTGATATTGTTCACGACTTAAAAAAAATAAAATTCAAAGATCTTTTACAAATCATTAGTGAAGAAAAATTAAATAATTACTTTAGAAAAGGCATTGCATTTGATGAAAATTTCAGTATTGCTTTATTAGAACAAGAAATTTATGGAAATGCAATTATTCAAGGGAAAACTTGGGATAAAGCAAGTTCATTTAATGAGATTAATTTAAATAAATATTTAAAGCACAAATATAATATAGGTTCTAGAAGAAAAATCAAAGACCAAGATTTAATTTATACATTTAGAAGTAAAGGTATTTTTTTTAAAAATTTAGATTTTTATGAATTAAACTATGACTATATAAATAATGGTATTAGAACTATTGATGATAGTAAAAAAAGACAAAGTATATTGGAGATAATTAAAGATAATTGTATATATTTAAATTCGCAAATTGATCAAGAAACAGGAAAATTTATTTATGGATATATCCCTGCTAATAATGAAAGATTAACCAGTTATAATAGTATTCGACATTGTACCTCCTTATACTCTTTACTAGAAGTATTTGAAGTTTCAGAAAAATTTATAAATTATGATAAAATCAAAAAAGGAATTAACTATACTATTAAAAATCTTATTAAATACCCCACGGACCAATCTTCAGCATTTATTATCGAGCAAAATAAATCTAACATTGAAATTAAATTAGGTGCAAACGCAGCTGCAATTTTAATGTTCACTAAATACCAGGAAGTTACAGGAAGTACTGAATTTTTATTAATTACCGAAAAGCTAGCCAATGGCATAAAAAAAATGATAAAGCCAAATGGTAAGACCATACATATTTTAGATTATCCTTCATTAGAAGTAAAAGAAGAATATAGAGTAATTTACTATGATGGTGAAGCTGCTTTAGCCCTTTTGAGACTATATCAATTAAATAATGATCAAGAATTACTAAAAACAGTTAAAATTATGTATGAGCATTTTATTGATAATGATTATTGGAAATATAATGACCATTGGCTTAGCTATTGTACAAATGAGCTTAGTCTATTATGTCCTGAAAAAAAATATTTTGAATTTGGAATTCAAAACTATTTACCATATTTAAAAAGATATAAAAATCGAAGAACGGCTAGAGGAACTTTTCTCGAAATGCTTATGGCCTCTTACAAAATGGTTTCTCGACTCCCTCATCAGGAAGGTAATGAGCTATTCGAGAAATCAAAATTCTCTGAATTATGTGATGTTATAAATACAAGATTAGAATATCAACGGGTAATTGGTTATTTCTATCCAGAAATTGCGATGTATTTCAAAAAGCCAAATATCATTTTAAATAGTTTTTTTGTTAGACAAGAAAATTTTCGCACAAGGATTGATGACAACGAACATAACTTGTCTGGTTATATTGCTTATTACTTACACTTTAAGGATTAACTATGAAAAATTATAAAGATGCTTTATCAAATGAAACCACTCAAATTGAATTTTTTAAAGTAGAAAAATTACTTCAGACATTAAATATTAATATGCTCTTCTTAAAAAGAAACCCAAATAGGCTTATTAACTTAAACAATGATTTAAGAATTGAAGGGCATAATAATTTTTACAGCAATATCTTAAATTTATGTACTATTGGTGCATTTTCTTATTCTTCTTCAAATTTAGGTTATGGTGTTTCTATTGGACGTTACTCAAGTCTAGCTACCAATATTAAAATTATGGGAGCACACCATTTCCCCGAATGGATATCTACTTCACCTCACTTTTATGCTGAAGATTATCATAGTACTGATCCTCTAAAGGTAACCCATCTTCAACGAACCAAACGAAATGTTACTATTGGAAATGATGTATGGATAGGTGCTGATGTCGTTTTGAAAAGCAATATTAACATCGGTGATGGTGCTATTATTGCATCTAACAGTGTAGTAACTAAGGATGTTGCACCTTATATGATAGTCGGTGGAAATCCAGCAAGAATAATTAGATCCAGATTTAGTGATGATATTGTTGAAAAATTAAAAACTTTAAAATGGTGGAGATTCCATAAAAAGGATTTAAAAGAATTAATGTTTGACCACCCTTACTTTTTTATAGATTCTCTTAGAGAAAAAATCGAATTAGTAGGGCTAAAGGAATACACTCCTCCAATTTTCACAAAAAATGATTTATTAAAATCGACCCACATTGAAAACATATGATATTAATCAAAAAATTACAGAATATTCTATTATGAAAAATCATTATTTCTTTTTATTTCCTAAAATTGATGAGAAAAAAAATGGATTGGTTTTTGCCCTATTAAAACGTGCAAAAATACTTCATGAAAAACTTGGTATTGATCCAATCATTATTACAACTGATTATGATCGTTCTTTGGCACAAAACTATTGGAACTTAGTTTCCAGCAACCTTGCCCCATCCTCTATTGGTTACCTTAATTTATATGGAGATTTACAAGGAACCCCCTTACGACTAGCTGAAAAAAAATATCATAAAAATGATAAAAAAATGTTCAATGAAAATATATCAAAAACACAGATTTTTGATACTTTTAATCAAAGACTTCATGACAAAAATAATAAAAATTATCTTTATGAAATAAGACAAAAGGACTCACCTACTTTACGTTATGTAAATACATTTCAACAAGGTATAAAAAATGGTCGGCTCATTTATGATAGCTATGGCCATCTTAGTTGTATTCAAACTATAAGTTTAGAAACTCAAACAGTTATAACCGAAACATATTTTCATATTAAAGGCTATCCAGTAATTATTAAGAATTACCAATTAAATGAGAAAAAGAAGAATATCCTTTTAAACATTTTTTTATTAGATGAAAATGGTGTTATCACTGAGGTATTTGATCTAGAGTCCCAACTCATTCAATACTGGTTTTCAAAAATATCGAAAAACTATATAAATGATCTCATGTATATTCTAATTGATCGTGCCATTCATTTTTATGAACCCCTGAGGCACATCAAGCAAAAAAATATGCGTTTTATTGGCACAATCCATGCGACTCATTTAAATGGGGCAGATATTTATCGAGCCAGTATTAATCGTCATTACCGTAGCTATTTTGAACATAGCGATGAACTGGATGCATTGGTTATTTTAACTGAACGGCAAAAAGAACATATTCAACAACGATTTGAGATACATGAA
This sequence comes from Acinetobacter legionensis, assembly GCF_048552295.1. NCBI lineage: Bacteria > Pseudomonadati > Pseudomonadota > Gammaproteobacteria > Moraxellales > Moraxellaceae > Acinetobacter > Acinetobacter legionensis. Next base: position 1,861 of record NZ_JBIMCW010000028.1, on the reverse strand, counting down.
AAATTATTCGTTATTCCACATATTTATGAGAAGTCTATCAAGCACGTAAAATTTACTGATCGCAATCCCCTATCCTGTTTAACTATAGCACGTTATGACAAAGCAAAAAACTTGGATAGCCTTATTCGAGTATTTAAAGAGGTTATAAAGGAAATACCGAATGCGTATTTAAATATTTATGGTTTTGGTGGCGAACAGACCTTTCTGCAAAATGAAATAGATAGTTATCAGTTAAATAATCATGTTAAATTAATGGGCTATAACGAAAATACAGATAGTTTATACGATCAAGCAAGTTTATTTCTTTTTTCAAGCCGGTCAGAAGGTTTTGGCATGGCAGTTTTAGAAGCTTTATGTCATGGCTGCCCAGTTGTTAGTTACAATATTGATTATGGCCCATCAGATATGATTAATGATGGTATCAATGGTTTCTTAATTCCATTTGAAAATGAAACATTATTTGCTCAAAAAATTATTTCTTTACTTAAAGATGAACAAATGAGACAAAACTTTAGTGAAGCTGCATATGCATGTACTCAGCTAACAGACCAAGAACAATTTGCTCAAAAATGGCAAGCTCTTTTTGAAGCAATTCGATGATAAAGCAACTTTCATCAAATAAAGGTCTGATTTTATTATTCTCTATGCTTCATTTAGGCTTTTGCATCAGTGCAAAAGCCGATTGCGGCGCTAGTCGTCCTTCTGTAGTAAGTCAACTTGACAATGTCTATTATGGCAATAAAAATCTCCGCATTTTTTATACAATATCTGGAGAAAACGCCCTTGAATTTCCTGAAGATCAAAACAAAAATAATGTACCCGATTATATTGAAAATATTGCGATTCAAGCAAATTCAATACGTAAAGCTTGGACGTTGCTAGGTTATCAAGATCCGTTAAAAAGCCCGCGTTATAAAGAAAGAGTCCGATATATTGATATACAAATACAAAAATTAAATGGTCTCGGTCTAGCTTATGACGAGCCACATCAACATATCAATAATCCATTAAAGCAGAATGCATGTGCATTAGTTATATTAATTAGCAATAATATTCCGAATCTAACTACAAACTCTTCTACAGTTGCCCATGAACTATTTCATCTTTACAGCTATGGATATACAATGTTTAAGCAGCCTTGGCTTACAGAAAGCCTAGCGGCATGGTCAGAAGGATTGATTAGAAAAGGAAAAGTTGGCGCTTATGGAGAGAGAAGTTTACCTAAAAATCCAGAAAACTTTGACAAATTTATATTGAATCGTACCTATAAAACTTCTCAATTATGGAGCCGACTCACTACACTTATTGATATATCTAATGGGCAACTTGATCTACCACCTATGCTGCTACAAACAAAGTATACTGACGGTCAATTTGTTTTTCATGATCAATTTCTAAAAGGTACACTTTTTATGCGTACTTTTCTTGAGAACCTTGGCAATAGTGATCGACGAATTTCTAATCTAAATAATTGGAAACTGTACCGCTGGAAGGAAAGTCAGCAAAGATCTTCTCATTTTGACCCACAGGTATTAGAAACTTTGTTAGAAACGCTAGAAAAATCAAATAAAAGTAATGCAGAAAAAAAAGAATTTCAGATCTTGTTAAGAAAAGTAATTAAAGATAAGAACCTTAATTAAAAGACTTATTTTCATTGTGATAATTATTTAAATCAATGCCGCACAGAATTAAGTTGACACCTTCTAAATTAAACTTGGATAGTATGCCTAGTTATAATAATCCACTGAGATAACTGATTAGTTTAGAGGTGGATCAGGAAATTTGAACAACACTTATAAGTGATATTTTGCTCCCCAAATGATGTTATAAACATCAATATATGGAGTATTTTATGGCACGT
>NZ_JBIMCW010000027.1:0-52552 GCF_048552295.1 Acinetobacter legionensis | reverse complement strand
TTTTGAGTTTGAAGCAATGTACTATGATAAGATTAACCCGTTAGGTCAGGTGGCCTAACTTAAATAAAAAAGTCTCCGACAAACCCGGTACGGTTCAAAGTGATTGGGCTATCATTGACGTAGTCTGTTGGAAACCAAGATGCCTCGCATTAAATTAATGGAGATGAACTTAGTATTAGAAAGATCAGAGGAGCCTGTAAAAACTTCTGTGTAAATGTCGCTTAAATGAAAGCGTCTAAACGACCTTCAAATTCGATCATAAACCGACTCATAGCAGCACGCCAATCCCGAATTGGCATATTCCACTTTTTTGATGCAGCTTCAATTGCCAAATAGATTACCTTTCTGACCGAGTCATCGGTTGGAAAGAGCTTACGCTTCTTGATTGCCTGCCGAATCACACTATTTAGTGATTCAATTGCATTGGTAGTGTAAATCGCTTTACGAATATCTGCTGGATAAGCGAACAAGGTATTTAGGTTCTGCCAGTGCCCGTACCAAGATTTGCTAATCTGCGGGTATTTATCATCCCATGTGCTCGCAAAGACTTCTAATGCCTGCAAGGCAGACTCTTCAGTAACAGCTTGATAAATACGCTTCAAGTCACTGGTGACGGCTTTATAGTCCTTCCAACTCACATATTTCAAACTGTTGCGTACCATGTGGATAATACATAGTTGAATGCGTGTTTGTGGGTAGACGGTAGTAATCGCATCAGGAAAGCCTTTCAAACCATCTACACAGGCAATCAGAATGTCTTGTACACCACGATTCTTTAGTTCTGTTAGAACGGACAGCCAGAATTTGGCACCTTCATTCTCGGCGATCCACATACCCAGCAGTTCTTTGTGACCCTCAAGGTTAACACCCAATGCTAGAAAGACAGCTTTGTTAATAACGCTGTTGTCCTGTCTGACCTTCACCACAATGCAATCAAGGTACACGATGGGGTAAATGTTATCGAGTGGGCGATTCTGCCACTCAATCACTTGCTCTTTAACCGCATTTGTTACCTTGGAAATCAAACTAGGAGATACATCTGCATCGTATAGTTCTTTGAATGTACTGACGATTTCACGGGTGGTCATGCCTTTGGCATACAGCGATAGGATTTGGCTATCCATGCTGGTGATTCTGGTTTGGTGTTTCTTCACTAATTGTGGTTCAAATGTACCATCACGATCACGTGGGGTATTCAGCTCAAACTCACCATCACCCGTTAGTAGTTGCTTCTTACTGTAGCCATTACGTGCATTGCCTTTGGCACTAGGCTGGTGACGCTCATGCCCTAAATGCTCAGTGAGCTCTGCATTTAGGGCTGTTTCAACGGTAAGTTTCTTTAGAGCTTTACTGAATTCATTCAGGTCAGAATCTGTTTTTAGGTTTTTGGTAAATTCTTTTGCCAGTTCAATCAATTGACTGTGATCCATTGTGGATGTCTCCATCTATCCCTATTACAGGGTACTAAGATTTGGACATTTACACAGTTTTATTTACAGGCTCATTCAGTCAAGTCAACAAGATTCAAGCATATGTGGCAGTCTTAAATAAATTTACAGAAATAGGCTTACCTCATACCCAAGTTGTCTCCTAAATTTAGATAACTTAGGTAAACATTAATTTTTAAATCTTTTTTACTCCAAATTTTTAAAAGCCTCAAGTGAATTACTTGGGGCTTTCTATATTTTTATAATTTAAATTCAAATAATAGTTATTCTTTTGATAATGATCCTTCTCAAGTCATTTAGTTGATTAAATTTTTAGCAATACCATGAATATTTGAATTAATATTTTTTTGTAAAATATCAAATAATCTGCCTTGAGCTTCATCTGTTGCCCAACCAATATGCGGTGTAATCATGACATTGGGATGCTGAAAATTAAGCAGGATATGATCTGTTGGAGGTGGTTCTGCTGATAATACATCAGCGCCAAAACCTGCAATATAATTATTTTTAAGCGCGTGCACCAAACTATATTCATCAATTAACCCTCCACGCCCTGCATTGATTAATATGCTGGATGATTTCATTTGTTGGATAACCTCTAGATCAATCATGCCTTTAGTATGATTATTTAATTCACAATGTAACGACAATACATCAGCAATTTTGATGGCTTGATTGAACGGAATATATCCTTGGCGACAAGTAAGGGCATTTTTTCGTTCGCTAAAATATACATGCATGCCAAAAGCTTTTGCTTTTTTAGCTAAAGATAAACCGATTTCCCCTTTTCCCAAGATCACTAAATTTTTGTTGTTAAGCTCTCTTATGGAAGCAGATAAGCAGTAGGAGGTTGGGCTATGACTCCATTTTCCCGTTAGAACTGAGTTAAGTTGTGAATTCATATTTTTAAACAAATTAATCATCAACATGAATGCATGTTCAGCTACAGCATCTCCAGCATAACCTCGGATATTTGCCACTTTTACACCATGTTGGCGTAATAATGGAATGTTGATATGATCAAATCCTGTAGAACATAAGGCGACCAGTTTGAGTGTGGGATTATGGTCTAGGACTATTTCATCCACAACTAGATCATTTACAACCAGTACATCCTGATCATATACTTTTTGATAAAATTCCTGTTGAGATAGTTGATGATATTCCTTGTATATACATGGAAAGTCAAAATGGAATTTTTTATCCATTAATATATTTTTTTCGACACAGGTAACTCTTAAAATCGCCATAATTTTTCTCATTTTTCATGGTGAAGGTGAAATCTCAGCACGGTATACCAGGATTCTAATTTTCGGCATAAATAACAGTAAGATCAAAACAATTCATTTGTACATTCTACCAAATGAATTGTTGATTTAAGGATTTGTATGACTCAGTAGAATATTGTAATTTCTTTAAAATAGCGTTATTTCAATGAGTTATATATTAGTGTGCGTGCCATTAAAAATTATAAATTGCTTGTAAGTTAAGCAATTTATTTGTGCCACTATCATCACCAATAGCATAAGATTCTGTTGTGCCACCAATGTTAAAGTCATTTTTGCCGATGATATATTCTGCCACAAATGTGAATTGTTCATGGTCTACAGAAACACCCAAAATACTACGACTTGAATCTTTAAATCCTTCTGCATCTTTTTTGTAGGTACTGTACATGGCATAAGGTGTAATCGTACCAATCTTTCCTACATTTTTAAAAGCATAACTGATATCGGCAGTATAAAAAGTCCCATTATTAGCAATATCGTAATTGTCTTTAAATGAACCTACGGTTGATATATTTGCATTAATAGGATCTTTATTATCCACTTTGTTTTTACCACCAGTTAAAGTGAATGCCAGATTTTCATAAGAAATGGTAGAAAATAAGGTCCATGCTTTGCGGTTACCAGTTGACTGCGTAACATCATTATCGATATCAGAATACCAATAAGCGCCTCCCAATTTTGCGGTTAATTTATCATCTTCAGATAGTTTTAAGTCTCTGGAAATACGTGCAATCCACATATTTTTTTCATCTAAAGATTCAACATAATTGGCTGTGTAACGACTGGCATCGGAACTTGATCCATATTTACCTCCATCTTTGGCAAAATAAGATAGATCAACATCGGTCGCTTTAAATGGTTGGAAATGATATTTCACCCCAAAGTTGTGTACATCTTCAAGACCAAATTGCGTTACGATGCCACCATACCAGTTGCTTTCCCAAAAGCGTCCAGGGCCAAATGGCACAGTTTGCAAACCTAGAGTAATATTATCATTTTGGTTAATTTTATATCCAAGATAACCATCGACTAATGAGGAGAAATCACACAATTTATCAAATTGATAGCAACGATATTCAACATGCCCAAATAATTTAGGCGATTGATAATCAAGATTAATTTTTGCGGTATCAAAGACTAGTTTATGGTCGTTGTCTGACCAGCTTTTATCCTGATATTTTGCGCGTAAAAAACCTGATATAGTTAATGCACCTTTAGCTGTTGTTTCATCTCCAATGCTTAATGCATCGGCTTGTGCTGCATTGAATCCACCCAAAGCAAATATTGTGATGGATAATGTTTTTACTAAACGATATTGCATATTAAAATTCCTCTAGAAATGACTTTATTCTTAATTTTTAATGATTAAAGTGTATAGTCCATATATTTGCGTTTGATATTGATGTGGTCTGCAATGCGTTTCGCATCATGCCAGACTCCCCAGATAAAACTGGAACCCCGACCAGTCAGATAAGGTAAACCTAGAAAGTAAATACCCGCTTGATTGGTAATACCTTGCTTATGTTTTGGTTTTTTATTGTCATCAAAGATATCTAGTTCAAGCCAGTCATAATCATAACCAAAGCCTGATGCCCAAATAATACTGGTGATATTTTGCTGTGCCAGATTAAGTTCTAGAATTAGATTTTTTACACATTCAGGATCATCAAGTAAAATTCGTGCTTCGGGATCTTCAGGCAAATCCAATCCGCTATTGGCAATAAATGCATCTGCCTCATCCAAAAGCTTTAAATAATTTTCTTCTCCCTGATGAATATTGTCTGCTAAGTCCGCCTGAAAACTGACTTTTCCATCATTAAATATTTTTGTCATGCCAAGTAAGGTAATGCCTTGTTGTGCAAGCTTTTTAAAATCTACAGTGTGTCCTCCCTGGGCACCGCTGACAGCAAAGCCTTTGAGAGGACCATTATCCGGTTTTTCCGCTTCCCATCCACCAAGTACCCCTAGCCACCAAACATTATCCCTAGAGCGATAACGACGGGGTGGACGTTCATGTTTGCCAACAGATAAAAATACTTGTTTACCAGCACGATTTAATTCATCAGCAATCTGCACCCCCGAAGATCCTGCACCAATTACCAATACATTGCCTTGTGGTAGCTGCTCAGGATTTTTATATTGGTCTGAATGAATTTGGTACAATTTTTCATCTTTGGGTGCAATTGCCGGAATCATTGCTTTTTGAAAAGGCCCGGTGGCAATGACGACACGCTGTGCCTCAATTTTTCCTTGTGACGTTTCGATTTGATAAGTCAAAGATTGTTCTTTATTGCTGACTTTCAGAACTTCTACATTGGTATAAATCGGCGCATTAATTTTTTTTGCATAAGCTTCAAAATAATCTGCAACCTGATCATGATGTACAAAACTTTCCGGTGTTGCGGAAAACTCCATGCTCGGAAAACGATCATGCCAGCATGGTCCATTTGCGACCAGTGAATCCCAGCGTCTGCTACGCCATGCTTCCGCAATTCTGGCTTTCTCTAGGACCACATGTTCAATGCCTAATGTGCCAAGATGTTCACTCATGGCTACGCCTGCCTGACCACCACCGATCACCACTGTATCTATTTGTTCTGGTAAATTCATGATTAATCCTAAATTCTTGATTGATCTATAAGCTTCGGGCTTGCATTGCAAAATATATTCTCTTTAACAGAGCAGGCCATAAATATGTTGTTTTGATCTTAGAAAGTTGTTTAAAAAAATGAAAATCGCATATCCAAAAGGAGTGAATCAAAAAAAACGAATCGCTCGGAATGTAAACACCTTTTATTAAATTGAGTTTTTAGTACGGATTATCTGAATTAGAAGCAAGGAAAATAGAAATTGAGTTGAGAAGTGGGATACGCATACTAGAAAGTGTAATAAAACACAGGATCGCAACATGAAACATACTCGTATTCGTACCTTTAATACCAAAGAAACTTACCCAGAACAAAATCTTGATAATGACTTGTGTCAGGCGGTTGTGGCGCGTGGCTCTACCGTTTTTCTACGTGGGCAAATCGGGCAAAATCTTGATACTTCCGAAAATGTCTGTATTGGTGATGCCAAAGGTCAGGCAGAACAAGCGATGTATAATATTGATATGCTTCTTAAAGAAGCGGGTGGTGAATTACAGGATATTTGCAAAATTACCATTTATATTATTGATCCGCGTTACCGTGAAGACGTTTACCGTGTCGTTGGAAAGTGGCTTAAAGGGGTTTTCCCTGTTTCTACAGGGATTGTGGTTTCTGCACTGGCACGTCCGGAATGGCTGGTTGAAATTGATGCGACTGCTGTGATTCCAGACTAATCCTCAGGAGAGGTGTATGACATTTTCCATTGTGGCTCGTTGTAAAACCACGGGACAATTGGGCGCTGCCGTGAGTTCTTCCTCACCCGCTGTTGCCTCACGCTGTATTCGTGCCAAAGCTGGTGTAGGCGTGGCAGCCAGTCAAAATATTACGGATCCGCATTTGGCGAATATTCTGCTTGATTTAATCAAGTATGATGTCTCCCCGAATGATGCGATTCAGGAACTGGTATCCAATACAGATTTTATTGAATATCGTCAATTACTTGTACTCAATATGCAAGGTCAGGTTGCTGCTTATAGTGGCGAAAAAACACTGGGTATTTATCAGGCCCATACAGGTCAGGATGTTGCCTGCGCAGGTAATTTACTGGCAAATCCAGATGTTCCACAAACCATGTGTGAAGCATTTGAGCAAAGTCAGGGATGTTTAGCCGAACGGTTATTACTCGCCATGCAGGCAGGTCTTACCGCAGGTGGAGAGGCGGGCAGTGTTCATTCAGCTGGTATACTAGTCGTGGACAAAGTACAGTGGCCTATTGTAGATTTACGTGTCGATTGGTCTGAATCTGATCCAATCGGAGAGCTCTATAACATATGGAAAATTTATCAACCACAAGTTGAGGATTATGTGTTGCGTGCCCTGAATCCATCCTCCTCACCAAGTTACGGCGTTCCAGGTGATCCATAATTTGCAGTAACTCAATGGAATAATCAAACGTGTTAAATCGTATTTCGCTACGCCAGATGGAATATTTTGTTGCCACCGCAGAAAGTGGCAGCATTATTATTGCCTCAGAAAAAATTCATGTATCTTCACCCTCAATTTCTGCTGCAATTGCACATATTGAATCAGAACTTCAGGTTCAATTATTTATTCGCCAACATGCCAAAGGATTGATTCTGACCAATATTGGCGAACAAGTGATGAAAGAATGCCAGCAAATTTTATCACAGGCTGGCAGCCTATATTCATTGGCAGCTAACTTCTCAGGTTCGATTCGTGGTCCATTAAAACTGGGCTGTTTTACTGCATTTGCACCGATGTTATATGCAGAAATTATTCATGGATTTAGTAATTTATATAAAAGTGTTGATCTGGATGTGTGTGAGGGGGATCAGGAAATTTTAATTAATGGTTTATTGCGGAATGTGCTGGATGTGGTTTTAACATATGATCTTAATATTGATGAAAATTTACTCAATTTTGAATCATTGGCATCGTTACCGCCCTATGCATTATTTAGTGAAGAGCATCCTTTGGCACATGCACCCGCAGTGACGATGGAAGAGTTGGCAGCTTATCCAATGATTTTACTGGATATGCCTTACAGTAATGATTATTTTATTTCATTATTCAAAAATAGAAATTTGAATCCACAAATCATTAAAACCTCCAAAAATTCGGAAGTGGTTCGCGCCATGGTTGCCAATAATATTGGCTATAGCATTTTAAATGTTCGACCAAAAATTAATTATTCCTTAGATGGCAAACGATTGGTTCGTGTGAGAATTTCAGGCGAACAGCGTCCAATGCATATCGGTTTGGTCACTGCAAAAAATGTCGTTCTCAATACGGTTGCTCAGGCATTTATTAGTCGTTGTCGAGCCTTTATTTCTGATCAATATATTCCGGGTATGGGGGCACCACATTTTTATGACCCACATATTCGTACTAAGGAAGACGAATAATGTCTGATCTTCAAAGTACAATGCTACTTAAACAACTGATTGCTTTTGACACCACTTCATACAAAAGTAATCTGGAACTTATTTATTTTGTAAAACAATTGCTGGAAGATCATGGTATTGAAGTAAGACTGCAATTCAATCCGGAAAAGAGCAAAGCCTGCTTATTTGCCAGTATTGGTCCTAAAGATGTATCAGGCATTTTACTCTCGGGTCATACCGATGTGGTGCCTGTTGAGGGTCAGGACTGGCATAGTGATCCATTTGTTGCTCTGGAAAAAGACGGTAAAATTTATGGACGTGGTTGCGCTGATATGAAAGGGTTTATCGCCTGTGCTCTAAATGTGATGTTACATGCCAGCACGCAAATCCTGTGTAAACCGTTACATCTATGCCTGTCCTATGATGAAGAAATTGGCTGTATTGGTGTACGAGAGATTTTACAGCATTTGTCAGAATATATGATTCCACCCATTTATTGTGTCATTGGCGAGCCTACCTTAATGCAAATTGCAACGGGACATAAAGGTAAAGCAGTATTTAAAGCCATATGCACAGGACAGGAAGGTCATTCTGCGCTTGCACCACAATTTACCAATGCTATTCATGTGGCCAATGCATTGATCCATTCAATTGTTGATACCCAGCAACACATTGCCCGAGCAGGTGAACAGGATAGTGATTATGATGTACCATATTCCACACTTCATATTGGCAAAATTGAAGGCGGTAAAGCCTTAAATATTGTTCCCAATGAATGTATTGTTGATTATGAAATCAGGAATATTGCACAGGACAGCAGTGATCAAATTCAGGAAAAAATTCAACAACATCCTGCTCTGGATAGGTTTAAAAAATTTGTTCATATTGAAGAAGTCAATCAATATCCCGGCTTATTAACCTCGCCAACCGTTCAAGCCGTTAAATTTATGCAAAGCTTGCTGCCAGAAAATACCCAGACAGGTAAAATTTCCTTTGGCACAGAAGGTGGCTTATTTGCCAATCAATTACATTGTCCAGTCCTTGTCTGTGGTCCCGGTTCAATTACAGTGGCACATAAACCAGATGAGTTTGTAGAAATTAATCAGTTAATACAATGCGATGTATTTTTGCATAAACTGCTGCAAAGCCTGCAATAAAAGTGTTTTAGGCCATTATTATCCTAACCTGAACCATTTTTTTGTTCATATTCTTTAGATTCATATTTTCCACATGGCTACATCACGATTTAGAAATTACTTATTAAAAGCAAATCCGCTATAAAAATAATAAGTAAAAATTTTACAGATTCTGGAGGTTTGAATGGAGTTCAATTGGGCTTACGCATTCAGTTTATTAACCAATCATGATTTTTGGAAGGCCACACTTACAGTCATTGAACTCAGTGTTCTGGTATGGGTTTTAGGGATTGTATTTGGTTTTGTGCTGGCATTGGCAAAGCAATCAAATTTTAAGATTCTATCTAAAGGTAGCAGTCTTTATATTTGGTTTTTTAGAAGTTTACCGTTATTGGTCTTATTGGTATTTATCTATAATCTGCCACAAATTTATCCATCGAGTAGTGTTTTATTGGCTTCACCTTTTATTTCCGGTTTGCTGGCCATGGCATTAAGTGAGGCGGCCTATATTGCCGAAATTCACCGGGGCGGTTTAAATTCCATTGCCAAGGGCCAAATAGAGGCGGGTAAAGCGCTCGGTCTTAAATATACAGGCATTCAACGTCTGATTGTTATTCCACAAGCTTTACGGATTGCGTTACCAACTTTAGGCAATGAATATGTCACTATTGTAAAACTCACATCACTGGTTTCAGTGATCTCCCTGACTGAGATTTTATTGGTCGGTCAACGTCTGTATACACAAAACTTTTTGGTCATGGAAACCATGCTGGCAGTGGCATTTTACTATGTGCTGATAGTTACTGTCTTTGGGTGGTTGATGAACTGGCTGGAAAAACGTATGGATGTAAGTCGTAAAACGCCCGGGTTACTTCAGGATAACGATCCTCTTCTGGCAGATATTTCCAATGCCTCCATTTCAAAACGTAAGGAAATTATTTCGGAACAACATGGTCAATATGCACTTGAAGCCATTGATATTCATAAATCCTATGGCGATCATGAGGTGTTGAAAGGGATTAATTTGAATGTGAAATGGGGAGAAGTCATTTCCATTATTGGGCCATCTGGATCAGGAAAAACGACATTTATCCGCACCTTAAATGGTCTGGAAAAACTCAATCACGGTACCGTTAATCTACTGGGTCATCCATTTTTAAAAGATCAAAGTATCACTGATGAATCCGTACAATATAAATCACAAATTATTCATGTCGGGATGGTCTTTCAGAGTTTTAACCTGTTTCCCCATAAAACCATTCTGGAAAATGTATTGTTGGCACCGCAATACCATCAATTGGATACGCCGATGGCCAATAAGGTCACAGCGTTGGCCATGCTGAAAAAAGTGGGGATGAAGCAACATGCCAAAAAATATCCTCACCAACTGTCGGGTGGACAACAGCAACGTGTTGCCATTGCTCGTGCATTGGCAATGCATCCATCAGTGATTTTGTTTGATGAACCCACTTCAGCACTGGATCCGGAATTGGTGAGTGAAGTACTTAAAGTGATTGAAGAATTGGCCAAGGAAGGGTTGACCATGATCATCGTTACCCATGAGATGAACTTTGCTTTTAAAGTTTCTGATCGGGTGATCTTTATGGAAAATGGTTATGTTGTTGCCAATGATAGTCCGGATAATCTATTGAAATCTGAAAATAATCGTCTACAAAACTTTATTCAAAAGAATTAAGCATTTAAAATTAAATAGATTTTTTGCTAAAGATGCAGGGTAATTTTATTTACTCTGCTTTTTTATGTGGTTCTCATTCTAAAATTATCATTCATATTTTCTGTGTCCAAAGCTATTTAGAATATGACATAAGTGGTGGTGGTATTGATAGAAAATTATAATTGCTAGTGATTGCATTGATAATATAAAACGCCAGATAAAATTTATCTGGCGTTTGCTTGAAATAAGTATCAGGCTTTTTTAGGACGACAGATACAAAATCTTAATCCATAAAGCTAGGATCTTCCTCAGCCAATAAACATTTCATTTCGGTAAAATGTGCCTCACTAAAATTTTCGATTTTTTCCCAATCTTGCGCTGTTTTTTCGGCAACATCGTCATCTAGAATTTTTAATGTTTGGCCTGTTGAATAGGCTGTAGTGAGGATCTGACATGCACGTTCAATGGTATACATATCATCAAAAGCCACGCCGATAGAATGTGATCCAATTAATATGCCATGATTCCCCATCATTAAGCGTTTCTTATCTTGTAAAATATTGGCAAGACGTTGTCCTTCAGCTTTAGAATCAGCCATGCCCCCATATTGGGAATCATAAGTAACCCGATTAAAATAACGTGCCGTATTTTGATCAATAGGAATAATTTCTGGGTAATTTAAGCAGGAAATCGCTGTTGAAAATATGGGATGTAAATGTAACACTACACGTACATCGGGTCTCAGACGATGGATTTGACCATGGATTGCCCATGCTGTTGGATCAATTTCACCACGATTAAAACTACTGACATCGTCTGCATCTACTAAAATCAGATCACTGGCTTTAATTCTGGAAAAATGTTTCCATTTGGGATTAAGTAAAAACTTTCTACCATCTTCTGAAACTGCTGCACTAAAATGATTGGCTACTGCTTCATGCATCCCCATTTTGGCAAATAACCGAAAACATGCTGCTAAATCAATACGGATTTGTTTTTCATCCATGGGTGTATACTCTCAAGAACTTATCGAATTTATTCTATAGATTTTTGGCTTCATGCTGGATCGGATTTTTAATAACCATACATAGGAATTTCAAAATTACTTTCTATTCAAAACTTGAGTATAACTATTCATAACAGATATCAAGTAAATATCACACGATTTAACCGGAATCCTTAATATGCGTATTATGAAATATTCTCTTTATCCAGTTTTAGCATTATTACTTGCTGGTGGTTTAACTGCATGTAATAAAGACACTTCTTCAACTCAAAATAGTGATGCTTCAACAATTGATCAAGTAAAAGTAATAAAGATCGGTTCAGACATGACTTTTCCACCTTTTGAATATATCGAAAATAATCAACCGAGTGGATTTGATATTGATTTAATAAATGGAATATTGCAACAATCTTCTGCCAGTGCGAACATTATAGATACACGGTTTTCAAATTTAATTCCTGGTCTAGAGGGCAAAAAATTTGATGCTGTGATTTCAGGGATGTACATCACAGCTGAACGTCTGAAAAAAGTAGATATGGTCCCTTATTTTAAATCTACTGAATCGGTGACTGTACTCAGTAACTCTAGTTACAAACCTAAAGTCCGTGATGATTTATGTGGTAAAACTATTGCAACACAAAAAGGCTCATTATATCCGGATCAACTGAATCAAATTTCCCAAGAAAGCTGCCTTGCTAAAGGTAAAGCAGCCATTACTGTTCGTGAATTTGATACATCACCACAGGCTGTACAAGCTGTATTGGCAAAAGCTGCTGATGCACAATATGATGATAGCAGTGTGGCACGTAATACCGTCAAAAAACTCAATGGCAAAGTAGAAATTACTTCCACAGAACCATTTTTTCCATTCATTGGTGGTATTGCGGTACGTAAGGGCGATACAGTTACCTATAATTTAATTAATGATGGATTAAAAAAGCTAAAACAATCTGGTGAATATGACACTTTAATCCAAAAATATGATTTGCAGGCTCCGACTGACGAAGAAATTAAAGCGTTTATGGATGAGGCAAAGTCCTAATTTTGATATGTTGTGGAAATTGAGACTTCTACTGACATTTTGGTAAATTTTATTTCATTTCAAAGGAGTTTCAATTTTGAGTACCAAAGCACAACGAGAGATCACGCATAAACTAAAAGTATTTGCTGATACTGAGCAAATCGGTAATTTCGCATTCACTTATCGGTATTTTGGTATCTACAGAGATACCTTTTATTGGTGAAGGAAGAATTATCAATCTAAAGGAGAGCTTGGTCTTGTTAATAGTAAGCCTTGTCCAGAAAATTCAAAATTACGTACTCCTCTAGACATACAAAACAATTAGATAGAAGAAAAATACAAAGATGATCCTAAATATTTTGTAAATGGCGAGATCCAAGCGAGTACGTAATCCTTCCGAGGTGACGGTTGAAGTATATACCCAACTAAATACTACAGTTTATCCATTATATAGACAATGAAGATTTTCAATTATGAGCTTTGTATTTTGTTATTATAAATTAACTATTTGAATAGACACCGATTTTGTAGCGTGGCGCAGTTTTAGCTCAAACCATGTGCTCATGTAAAAGATCAAGACGGGTTACCCGTCTTGGTCGTGTACGCTTTTAAATATGGTGAATCTTAGGCTTGAGCAGGTGCTTTTGCTATAACTTTAGCGACAGCTTTGGCAACTACACAAACATTGTTCATGTTTAAGCCCGCTACACAAATACGACCACTATGTACTAAATAAATCGCATACTCTTCACGTAAAGTATTGACTTGCTCTGCCGTTAAGCCAGTGTAGCTAAACATCCCTTTCTGTTCGACTAAGTAGTTGAAGTCACGCTCAGGAAGGGCTTTGGTGAGTTCATCTTTCAAAATACGACGCATTTTAATAATACGTTCACGCATTTCTTTAACTTCATTTTGCCACTGTTGATTTAACGCGTGGTCATTCAAGACTTGGTCAACCAACCATGCACCTGTTGTAGGAGGGCTAGAGTAGATACGGCGTACAGTTGCTTTCAATTGACCGAAGGTACATTGAGCAGTCGCTGTATCATCACATACAAAGGTTAAACCACCGACACGTTCACCGTAGAGTGAGAAAATCTTAGAGAATGAGTTGCTGACAATAAAGTTTAAGCCAGCTTGGTCAAGTGCACGAATTGCATAAGCATCTTGTTCCATGCCTTCACCAAAACCTTGGTACGCAATGTCCAAGAATGGAATAAGTTGACGTGCTTTTAGTACGGCAATCACTTGATCCCATTGAGTAGGGGGTAAATCTGCACCTGTCGGGTTGTGGCAGCAAGGGTGAAGTAATACTACGTTTTGTTCTGGTAACTGTTGTAAGCTCGACAACATACCGTCAAAGTCTACACCACGTGTTTCTGCATCAAAGTATGGATAGAAATGGGTCTTTAAGCCAGCACCATTAAAGATGGCAATATGGTTGTCCCAAGTCGGTTGGCTTACCCAAACTTCAGAGTTTGGAAAGTAATTTTTTAAGAAGTCAGCACCGACTTTTAGTGCACCAGAACCACCTAAAGTTTGAATTGTTACAGCACGACCACTTTGCACTGCTGGGCTATTTTCACCAAATAACAAAGCTTGAATTGCATCGCGGTAAGGTTTGAAACCTTCCATTGGCAAATACAGTTTGGTTTTGCTTTGTTGTGGCTCAAGATGCTGTTTTATCCGCATTCAGCCGTTCCAATTCTAAATCAATTGCTGCGATATCTTCTTCAACTGCTTCATCTAACAGGCTGATTTGTTTGGCAGTGAGGTGTTCATTCCTCTGAGCGAATTTATGCCGTTTAAACAGCGCCAGTTCATGCACAGATTTTTGCGTGAGAATGGAAAGATGTTGATTGGTGACTTCAAGATGTTTAACTTTGGCATCCAATTGCCAGTTTGATTTTTCTAATTCTTGATTTGATTGTGCCAGAGGCTGATGCTGCATCGCCAACTGCTGTGTAAATTCCAGTAATTGTTCATGGCTCAGTTGGCTTAAATCAGGCAGCGTATTCATGACCGCAGTATGCCTGAGGTCATGACAAGAATGAAATAGAACATTCGGAGAATAGCAGAATGCACTCGTCTAGTTTAGAGCATAGTGACCACCTGCTGTCATCCAATGTGCTGCTAGGGCAAACCCTGAATCAGTGCTTGTAACTGTTCCAGGCTGAGGGCTACTGTTTCACCTTGACGCAGCTGAGCCCAGTGAAATTTACCGTGTTCCAACCGTCGGGCACACAGCTAGATGCCCAGTCCATCATGGAGTGAAGGGTATGCAAAATTTAGCCCAATCAGTCATCAATCCTTTACGTTTTTCGAGATAAGCTCCACGTAAATAGGCGGCTTCAACTTCATCAGGTAATTTATGTGCAAGGACATGTTCACAAACTTCACGAGGGTAATCGGTCATATCAGCAGACCAGTCACGAAATGTTGAGCGAAAACCATGCGTTGTAATCACTCGGTTTTGTTTGGGGTCAATATAGCCTAAGCAATTTTCCTTTAGCTTCTGTTCATGCATGCGCTTAATCAAAGCAGTCAAAGACATATCTGAAAGCATGCCGCCACCGCGAGGTGCAGGGAAAATATAGCCTTGTGATTGTGTATAAATCTGAATAGATTTCAATAACTCAATTACTGGTTCTGAAAGTGGAACACGATGCTCTTTTTCAGCTTTCATGCGCTCTTTAGGAATAGTCCAGACTTTATTTTTCAAATCAATTTCTTGCCAAGTTGCTCCAAAAATTTCCCCAGAGCGACATGCTGTTAAAATTGCAAATTCTAGTGCCTTTGGAGAAATACCATCTTTTTGGCGAAGGTGTTGAACAAATGTAGAGACTTGATCATAAGGCAAAGAAGGGTGGGGACGTGATTCCTGCTTTAAATTACCTAATATAGGTTCAAGATTACCTTTCCATTCAGCAGGGTTGTCACCTTCAAAATACTCCATAGCCTTTGCATAATCAAAAATAGTCTCAATACGACCACGAAGCCTTTTAGCTGTTTCATTTTTCTCAGCCCAGATTGGTTCTAAAACTTTAGCAATATCAACTTTAGTAATTGTGCCAATACTAATATCACCAAGAGTAGGATAGATATAAGTTTCTAATGTAGAAGACCATTGAGCAATATGCTTCTGATTTTTTAATTCACGAGATTTATTGCTAATCACAATCTGAGCACATTCACGAAAAGTACGATTACGAAGTTTTTGAATACGTAAAGCTTGAAGTTGATCTTGTTTTAGTTGGATAGGATCAATCCCATTTCGAATTTGAGCTTTCATTTCATGAGCTTTAGCCCTTGCCTCGGCGAGTGATACCTCAGGGTAAGAACCCAATCCAATATCACGGCGATGAAGATGCATTTTCCCGTTTTCATCAAAGCGCTGACCTACAACAACACGTAGAACCCAAGCACGAGAGTTATTCACAATACGTAGGTGTAAACCACCTACACCACCGACAGCATGTCTACCATTATCCTTGATTTTTGCTACACTGAGTGCAGAGAGCTCTTTAGCTTTCTTAGGCATAGGATTGTTCTTGTCCCACATAATAACCCACATAGAATATTAGAAATGATCGGATTGGGCAAGACGTGGTTGGAATGATTTTATTTCAACTAATTGAAAAATAAATTTATATTGGATTTATTTGGACTGTATAAAACAAGTGTTATACGGACACCGCTTCCGCCAAATATTTAAAAGACCCTTAAATTTTTAAGGGTCTTTTTTTTTTGCTTTGATTTTGTCTCACTTACTCTATATAAAATTTTAAAAATAAAGCTATATAAGCCCTAAAATAAAGTGCTGATATGATTTGCTAAAATAATTTGCTTGGTTTGATTGAATTTTTTATATGAATGCTCAGGAGCAGGAAAAGCTCTGATTAACAGCTCAGGATTAAGATTTAGAGGCTTTTAAAATGTCTTGATAATGATCTTAAACTGAGCCCATGGACAGAATACATTTTATTTGACTACTATATTGAATGACCTGTATGGATTGTTAATGGTCAAACTTGTCAGAGACAAATTAGTCAAAGCATTGAAGAACCACATGTCCATTGGTGGATTAGTCAACTGTAGGGCTTTGGGTTGTTGATATGTCAGCTTAGATGAGTTGGATGAGCTGAGTACATTTATTTTTATAACCACAGGATTTAGCAATATCCGTACTTTTACAGCATGTTGTCTTACTATCATGTTGCATCCTATGGATTGCTTTTATACTTACCTTTACAACTAATGTGTAGAAAAAAACTCTACACAAAATTATTGAACATCTGTCTATAACGTACATTTAACTTTAAGCGAAGGAGCGAATTTACTGGATTAGATTCAACGTGCTTTGCAGGTTTATAATAGCTCGCATGAATAACCATGCTAGAAATCATTTTTTAAGAGTGGCAAGGTATCGTAGAAAGACCTTTTATTATAAGCGAATAGGTCTTAGTTTGATTTAAATGGATGCACTATGCTCTGAGTGATCATTATTTATCTTTAATGATTTCGTCACCAATCCAGTTTAAAAAATGGTTCACTTTGAGAATGTTCTCATGGGTACGTGGATAAACTAAGTGGTGTGCAGATATGGGTACGGATAAGTCATCATGAAAGACTTTGACAAGTTTTCCTGAATCTAGATAATTTTGGGTAAGTAAATTGCTTTCAAGAACGAATCCAAGCCCATGAGTTGCAGCTTCAAGCGACATGTATGAGCGATCAAAACTAAAAGTATAAGGAAATTCAGGAATACTCAGCCCTTGGTGTGCAAACCATTGAGGCCATGTCACGAGAGTAGACTTTGACAAAATTAATTCTTTTTTTAGTAGATCTTTAGGCTCAGATACTGGACTACGTTCAAGTAGTTTTGGGGAGGCAAGAACTTCTAATTTTTCACTTCGAAAAGTTCTAATTTCGACACCTGTCCAATTTGGAATACCATGACGAATATCAATATCAATTTTATCACGCGTAAAATGAAGGTTTTCATAAGAGCAAGATAAATTCACTTGAATGAGAGGATATTGTTCTTTAAATGATTCTAATCTTGGCAATAACCACAGAAGTCCAAAGCTAGGTGATGAATGGATATATAAACTATCTTTTGGGCTTTTATCTGATGCTTGTTCAGTCGCTAACATCAAATTATGCAAGATAGTGGTGACATCTTGATAATAACGTTCACCTGAAGGCGTTAAGGTCACTCCTCGTGCGCCTCTTATAAATAAGCTTTGACCAATCATTTCTTCTAGTTTTGCTATTTGATGACTGACAGCAGATGGTGTGAGATTCAAAACTTCTGCCGCTTTTGCCACATTTCCTAATCGAGCAGTTTGCTCAAACGCTTGTAAGGTTTTTATTGCAGGTACCTGATTGTAATTTTTTTCACTATTGTTCATTTAAAATTCCATTTTTCTTTCGAATACAAACTAAAAATATCATAGGCATGAATAAAATTCATGCCTAGTTGAGTTTAACCTTATTGCTGCTCACCGTGAAAAAAGAGAATCTAATGATGAATAAATATGTTGAAGATAAGAGGAATAGACATGTTACTACAAGGAAAGGTAGCGTTAATCACAGGTGCAGCATCAGAGCGTGGTATTGGTCGTGCAACAGCAGAAATCTTTGCACAGCAAGGCGCTAAAGTCATTATTGTTGATCTAGATCTTGTGCAAAGCCAGAATGCAGCTAAAGCATTGGGCGAAGGTCATTTAGGTCTAGCAGCAAATGTTGCAAATGAAGAACAAGCACACGCTGCTGTGGAAAAAGCCCTTCAACACTATGGAAAAATTGATATTTTGGTCAATAATGCAGGCATTACCCAACCTGTAAAAACATTAGATATCAAACGTAATGATTATGACCGTATTTTGGATGTCAGTCTGCGAGGAACACTCATTATGTCTCAGGCAGTAATTCCCTCAATGAAAGAAAACGGTGGAGGAAGTATTGTGTGCTTATCATCCGTTTCGGCACAACGAGGTGGTGGTATTTTTGGTGGTCCACACTACAGTGCTGCCAAAGCTGGGGTTTTAGGATTAGGTAAAGCGATGGCTCGCGAGTTTGGTGCAGATAATATTCGTGTCAACTCACTTACACCAGGTCTTATTCAAACAGATATTACGGGTGGTTTAATAAATGATGATCGTCGTCATGACATTCTTGCAGGTATTCCACTTGGTCGCTTAGGCAGAGCACAAGATGTTGCAAATGCAGCGTTATTTTTAGCCAGTGATCTATCAGCCTATTTAACAGGGGTAACTTTAGACGTAAATGGCGGCATGTTGATTCACTAAAACACAGTATTAGAAAATCTAAAATAGAGACATGGCCATGAGAGGATATTGTGGCCAATTGTAAAGGGACTCGCATGATGGATACCGTATTTTCATCTGATACAGATGCTATTCGTAAATCTGCATATCGAAAAATTGCATTTCGGCTGATGCCATTTTTAATGCTTTGTTATTTTTGTGCTTACCTAGACCGTGTAAATGTTGGTTTTGCCAAACTTCAAATGATGAGTGATTTACAGTTTAGTGAAGCTGTTTATGGACTCGGAGCAGGTATTTTCTTTATAGGATATTTCTTATGTGAAGTACCTAGCAATATTGTGCTTCATAAAGTTGGTGCTCGACGTTGGATTGCCCGAATTATGATTACATGGGGTATTTTATCAGGCTGTTTTGCATTTGTTGAAACAGAATGGCAATTCTATACCTTGCGCTTTTTACTCGGTGTTGCTGAGGCAGGGTTAGCACCAGGTTTATTACTTTATCTTACATATTGGTTCCCATCTTATCGTCGGGCCCGTATGACCGTGCTTTGGTTTATTGCGATTCCAATTTCGGGAATGATTGGCGGTCCTCTATCTGGCTTAATCATGGATCAAATGAACAATGTGCAGGGATGGTATGGCTGGCAATGGATGTTCGTTATTGAAGCGATACCCACGGTACTTGTTGGTTTATTGGTGCTAATCATTTTAAAAGACTCTGTTCAAGATGCACATTGGTTAACAAGTGCTGAAAAGAATTTAGTTCAGCAAGAAATCGCTCAAGATAATCAACAGAAAGAAGGGCATAGCAGTATTAAAGACTTCATTAGTGATAAACGCTTGTGGTTACTTGCGGGAATCTACTTTTGTGTCGTAATGGGACAATATGCAATTACTTTCTGGTTGCCGACATTAATTCGTAACTCAGGTATTAGCGACAACTGGCATATTGGCTTGTTGACCAGCCTACCTTATATATGTGCCATAGTTGTAATGCTGTTAGCAGGCCGTAGCGGAGATCACTTTAGAGAGCGTCGCTGGCATTTAATTATTCCTATGTGTGCTGGTGCAGTTGCACTGACCTTCGCAACATTGTTTGCCTCAAATCTAACCCTATCGCTGATTTGTTTATGTATTGCAGCATCAGGTGTACTCACCGCATCTTCTTTGTTTTGGATGTTACCAACCAACTTTTTAGGAGGTGTTTCAGCTGCTGCGGGTATTGCTGGAATCAATAGTTTTGCCAACCTCGCTGAATTTTGTTCTCCGTTTCTTATCGGCTGGATTACGACTAATACAGGTTCGAATGCGATTGGCATGTTCTTAATCACAGCAGTTTTATTTGTCGGTGCCAGCCTAGTACTGGGCGTTCCAGCAAAACTTGTTAATCGTTAATAAGAGAAGTTAATCATGTCAAATATTAATAAAGAAGTTCGTATTGCTGAACTACAGCAACGTGCATATAACATTCGTCAACATGCGTTACGTATGGGACAAGTACAGGGCCAAGGTTATATTGGACAGGCCTTAGGTGCAGCCGATCTACTTGCAGTTTCTTATTTTCATGCAATGAAATATCAGCCTGAGAATCCTGAATGGGAAGGACGAGATCGCTTTTATCTTTCAATAGGTCATTATGCAATTGCTTTATATGCTGCTTTGATTGAAGCAAACGTGATTCCACTTGAAGAACTTGAAACGTATGGTTCTGATGACAGTCGTTTACCTATGTCAGGCATGGCAACGTATACCCCTGGTATGGAGATCACAGGAGGTTCGCTAGGTCATGGTTTGGGTATTGCGGTAGGTGCTTGCCTTGGATTAAAACAAAAGAAATCAGAGTCATTTATTTATAACCTCTTATCAGATGGTGAGCTCAATGAGGGCTCGACATGGGAAGCCGTAATGTCGGCTTCACATTGGAAATTAGATAATCTAATTGCAATTATTGATGTGAATAATCAGCAAGCCGATGGGCATTCATGTGAAATTCTAGCTTTTGAACCGATTATAGATCGTTGGCAATCATTTGGCTGGTATACCCAACGCGTAGATGGCAACAATATGGAAGCTTTACTTGATGCTTTTGATCAAGCGAAAAGCTACGAAGGAGCATGCCCAAGAGTAATTATTTGCGATACCAAAATGGGTAAAGGTGTTTCATTTTTAGAAAGCCGTGAAAAAACACATTTTATTCGCGTGGATGAACGCGAATGGGATGAAGCTTTAAATATATTAACCCATTACGGCAAATAAGGAGTTTAGATCCATGAGCCAATTAGCGAACTCTCCAAAGAAAAAATTAAAAACGTCTGCAATGATTGCTTCGATTGCTGCTGAAGGCCAACCAACCAAACCTGCACCATTTGGACATGCTTTAAATGCCTTGGTGAAAGAGCGTGATGATATCGTTGGATTATCAGCAGATTTATCCAAATATACAGATTTGCATATTTTTGCTAACCAAAACCCAGACAAATTCTTTCAAATGGGAATGGCAGAACAACTCCTGATGAGTGCTGCTGCTGGATTAGCTCGAGAAGGATTCATTCCTTTTGCCACGACTTATGCTGTATTTGCTTCACGCCGAGCTTACGATTTTATCTGTATGGCGATTGCCGAAGATAATTTGAACGTAAAAATTGTAGCAGCCCTTCCTGGTTTAACTACAGGATATGGGCCAAGTCACCAAGCAACAGAAGATATTGCAATTTTCCGTGGAATGCCAAATTTAATGATCATTGATCCATGTGATGCCTTGGAAATTGAACAGGCTATTCCACAGATTGCTGCTCATCAAGGTCCTGTTTATATGCGCTTGTTACGTGGTCAAGTTCCATTGGTACTGGATAAATATAATTACCAATTTAAATTAGGTAAGGCTCAAGTGATTAAACCTGGCAAAGACCTGTTGATTATTTCTACAGGACTGCTGACGATGCGCGCTCTTGAGGCAGCTGAAGAACTTAAAAAAGAAGGAATTGAGGTTTCAGTTCTACATGTTCCAACCATTAAGCCTCTTGATGAACAGACCATTTTAGATGAGGTAGCTAAAGGAGGACGACCTGTACTTACTGCTGAAAATCATTCTGTAGTTGGTGGTTTAGGTGAAGCAGTTGGAACCTTGTTATTAAGAAATGGGCAACATCCACGTTTTGACATGATTGGTTTGCCCGATGCATTTTTAGATGCAGGTGCGCTGCCGACATTGCATGATCGATATGGTATTTCTGTTGAAGCAGTTAAAGAGAAAATTAAAAATCACTTAACCTAAGAGAATCCAATTTTGTTAGTGAATTGAGCATGGTGTACGACAGGAGTCTTGCCATGCTGCAATTTTCTCATACCACTTTTACTCCATTTAACCATTCAAAATATAGCTTATTCAATTAGTTATTTAGGGAAACTTATTTTCAAAATTTGCAGGGATTGTGCAATGAACAAAATTAATTTTTTATGTCTTATTGGTGTACTTATTGGAACAAATACGGCTTGTTTTGCTGGAAACTTATTCGATGTGAATCGGAAAAATTTAATAGGGCAAGGTGAACGAACAGCTTTAGCAGATAAAGGGATCAAATTTGATGGTAGTTTAAATCTCGATATTGCTTACTTGGCAGACGGTGGATATGTCTCACGACAAGATCCAACATATGTTAGCCAGTTTTCACTTGGTTCAACCTTAGATTTAGAAAAATTGATAAATCTAGACGGGCTGAGTGTTCGAGCATTAATTATGGCAAGACAAGGGCAGAGTGTATCAGTAGAACAGATCTCCGATCCGCAAGTACCACAATTGGCCAATGTACAGGCAAATTATGGTCGAGGAAATTCGGGTACAAGACTTGCAGAACTATCGATCGAAAAGAATTTTAGTAACGCAACTACCAGTATTCGAGTTGGGCGTTTTGCCATGGGAACTTATTTCAATGTGATGTCTTGTGACTTTCAAAATAATTCTTTTTGCGGTGCGCAAATGGGGAAATGGCAAGGCAGTAAATGGATTAATGCACCTGTAAGCCAATGGGCTGTAATGTCTAAATATAGTTTCAACCCTGAGGCTTTTATACAATTTGGTGTATTTGAATATAACCAAACAAACTTGGAAGAAAGTGAAGGATGGAATTTGGATACAAAAGATGCCGATGGCGTCAATATTCCTGTTGAGCTTGTCTGGCAGCCGAAACAGGCGATTAATAACTTAGCTGGTATCTATCGTATAGGTGCATTTTACAATACGGCTGATGATCTCAAAAATCAAAAAGACATCGTTACAGGAGAACCAAAATCTCACACATATGGGATGTGGGGAGTCGTAGAACAACAGTTAACCAAAAATGGCTCAAGTCATCAGGGGCTATACGCTTTTGTGAACTTTAGTTTTCATGATCAAACCACTAACAAAGTTGGAAATATGCAACAGATGGGTTTAAAGTACATTGGACTTTTAAATCATTATCCCAATGACATTGTAGGTTTTGCTGCGAATAGAGTTCATGTGAGTGATCGTTACAGCCAAACACAGCAAGCCATTAACAAGGATGCTGAATATAATATTGAGTTGAACTATTCATATTTCCCAATGAAATGGTTGATGCTTAGACCTAATATTCAATATGTAATCAATCCTGGGGCAACGAGTTATGCGGATAATGCTCTAGTGCTGGGCTTAAGCTCGAAAATTATTTTTTAAAAATATATCTACTATAAGAGTTGAACGATATTTTTTAAATTTCTAATATTTAAATTATCACTTTTTTTAGAGCTAAATTAAGGGAATATTTTTTATTCTCTTAATTTATGAAAAATCGTCGTTTTTAATAGCTAAAAATTATAGGTATAGGTCAATCCGCTGTTGGTGGTGATGGTCACCTCATGCACATTTTCAGCAGCACACATCATACAAAGGTAGGCAGTCTCTCTAGAGAATAAAGATTATTGATATTATCAAAAAAATATATTTGAATTAACTAAAGAAAAAGGCTCATGGATTTGATATATTTTTATTAAAGACAAAGTCACTAGCAATATACACTGGCATATACCAAATAGGTTTTTTGGCTAGAAGTTTTTAATCTTTAGGGTAAAGTTAGATATTAGTGAACATAAAATGATTGTAATTTTTCAAGTTGAAAATGTCTAAAAAGCCTTATCTATCAACAGAAATGCAAAAATACCAAACAAAGCAAAAAAGACAAAATAAATTACTTTTGCAACTTTCCATTCTTCTATTTATCCCGCCTTTATTGTTATTTCCCGCGTATCCAAGAAATGATTGGCAATATTCCATTTATAAGTACATCACAGAAAATTTGTTGATTACAGTAGGTTCAAAAGGACCACTACCATTTTTTACTATTCTTTCTAGTATATACATTACAATCATTATGTTTTTCTTAAGTTGCTATGTCTGCTGGTTATTCTTAAAAAAGTATGGCATTCAAGAAAACTTCCAAAAAAAAATTTACAGTTTATTCTTACAATTCGAATTTTCTTCTTCATATAAATATCCTTGGTTAGAAATACCAATAATCAAAAAAACATTAGTTTCGAGCATTTTTATTTTATGTTTTCTTGGCAGTATATGGCACTTTGTTCATGATGAAATTTCATTTCAAAGTGGTAGTCGTAAAGGTGCACTCATAGAATGGAGTTACAACTATAGAATAGGCGTATTGTTCTGGGAGTTTATTATTAGCTTGTTGAGCATCTCGCCTATTTTTTATTTCTTTCTTTTATTCATTTATCTCAGCAATTACTATTTCCGTGGGTTGGGAACTGGGAAAATTCTTTTTTCCAAAAGAAACAGCAAAACTAAAAAACGTAAGAAAAAAAGATGATTTTGTTAATTCTGCCATATTGTCTTATCCTGTAATAGAACAACACTTATCTCATAAAATGCTCAATCAATTTCTTAGGGCACTTTAATATTCTCGTGGCGTCTATACCATGCACTCCAACATATTTATGTTCTTGCTTGTCACAAATATGGAGGCTTATCCAACACGATCATGCTGAATAAGCCCATTTAAAAATCATCAATCAATATCAGGATGCTGTTTGGCAAGGTGATCACGTTTTTCTTGTAGTTCTTCGATTTTTTGATCAATTTTTTCGATTTTCTGCTCAATATTTCCATGATATTGCTCTAGAAGTTCCTCAGCTTCTTCAGGATCAACCGCCATTGGCTTGGCGCCTTTAAGTGGTAAATTTGCTGTTTCTTTAAGATAAATCGCAGTAATAACACCAAAGCAGCCACAAATCACCAGATAATAGGCTGGCACCATAATATTTTGAGTTGTTTCAACCAACGTTGCTGTGATGGTAGGTGTTAAACCTGCAATCACCACTGAAATATTAAAGGCAATTGCAAGTGCGCTATAGCGAATTTCAGTTGGAAACAATGCGGGTAGGGTTGAAGCCATTATTCCAATCAGCATATTGAGTGAAAGTGCCAACATCAACAGACCCAAGAAAATTAAATAAACATTATTTGTGGCAAGCAATATAAAGGCTGGATATGACAAAACAATCAGTGCAAAACTCCCTGCAAAGACAAATGGTCGACGACCAATTTTATCACTTAGCATTCCCACGAATGGCTGGACAAAGAGCATTCCGACCATTACTGCAATAATAATCAAAACGCCGTGATTCTCTGAGTAGCCTAAGTTATGTGAGAAATAACTTGGTAAATAGGTAAGTAGCATGTAATAGGTGACATTGGTACACAGAACTAGACCAACACATACCAATAGACTGCGCTTATGTTCACGGAAAATTTGTTTGAAACCCACTTTTTGCGGTTTTTTAGATAGTGACTGTTCTTCAGCATGCGCCTGAAAAGTCGGAGTTTCATCTAAAGAATGACGTAAATATAAGCCAATTAGTCCTAGTGGTAACGCTAAATAAAAAGGAATTCGCCAGCCCCAATCGACAAAGGCCGCTTCCCCCATGGAAAAACTAATCATTGAAACGACACCCGCCCCAACAACAAAACCTAAAATAGAACCAAAATCCAGCCAGCTTCCCATGAAACCACGTTTTCGATCTGGTGAATATTCCGCTACAAATATTGCAGCTCCAGCATATTCTCCTCCGACTGAAAAACCCTGAGCAATTTTTACAATGAGTAGCAGAATAGGGGCCCAAATTCCTATACTTTCATAGGATGGGATTAAGCCAATACCAAAAGTACTGACGGACATGATAATAATGGTGATCGCTAGGATCTTTTGACGACCGTATTTATCACCTAAATGCCCAAAAAACAATCCACCTAAAGGTCGAAATATAAAAGGTATAGAAAAGGTTGCGAGTGCTGCAATCATTTGTATACTAGGCGATGAATTTGGAAAAAAGACTTTACCTAATACATAAGCGACATAACCATAAACACCAAAATCAAACCATTCGATTGCATTGCCTAAGGCTGCGGCTTTAATGGCTTTTTTAGTCTTATCATAATCAATAATTTCGACATCATCGATTTCAAGTGGTTTAATTTTTCTTTTATACATAAATGGCTTAATCCTAATGAATGACTGTGTTTAAAAAATCTCTAAACCAAAGTCAAAAATAAAATTCATCATGAGCAGAAATAATTAAAAGATAACGCTAAGTTACATTTAAAATTTCAATGTCATAGAATTTTAATAAATATCAATTGATTATAATTTTAGTTTTTTTGTGGTTTTTATGTGTTGGGTAATCATGAATAAAATGTATGAGATCTGATGTAATTGTGTAATGAGTTTAATGTATATAAATGAATCAAAAGGATTGAAAATAATAGTTGTGTTTCCTTTCGCTAAAATTTTTTAGCAGTGATTAAAGCTAAATTAAATGATAAAAGATGTTAAGACTAAATATAAGGTATGAAGAGGATGATTAAAGCAAAGAACAGCCGTTAAGTATAATTTTAGCTACAATCCCAATGCTAATGAGTGCAATATTAGTTATAACCTTATCCAGCTTAAATGGGACGCTAAAACTTTATAAATATTTTTTATAGATAACAATGAGTCCATTTTATAAGGTCCTGAGTTTTTTAAGTTAAATGTTATATTTTTTGTAAAAATAAGTTATTAAAAACTAATGTAATTTACAATTTTAATGATTAGTTAGACAAAATATCTGTTCATTGAGAAGTACAATTTTTAGCAAGTCACTTATTTCCTGCTTTTGTTTTATGGAAAGCCATTATGTTTTCAAATTATATTCATCCTTTTGTTTTGTTTTTCTCCTTACTCAATCCTTTTTTGATGAGTATTTATATGATCGGGATGATCAGACACACTGAAACTAAAGTATTTAATAAAGGTTTAGCACAAGGTGCTTTGATTGCTTATGTGGTTTTTATGCTTTTTGCATGGGGTGGCGAAGCAATTTTTAGTACTTATTTAAATGTTCGTTTTGAATCATTTCAGATTTTTGGTGGGCTAATTTTCTTGGTGATTGGCTATCGTTTTGTATTTCAAGGTGCAGATACTATCGGAGAAATGAGAGGAACGCCTGCACATTTGGCCAGTACCATGGCTATGCCATTTATGATTGGTCCAGGCACAATTAGTGCAGCTGTGGTGACAGGAGCGAGTATGTCTTTACTCGAATCCGCGGTGTTGATTGCTTTTACCTTATTTATTAGCTGTGGCATTTTAATGATCATGAAGTATGGGCATGACCACTTACGTTATAGCCATGCGAAATATATTGATCGCTATTTTGATATTGTTGGACGTTTATCTGCCTTGTTAATTGGGACTATTGCGATTGATATGATCGCGACAGGGATTATTGGTTTATTTGAAAAGTATTAATAATTATTTATATTTTTGATTTTTAAGATAATTATTAAATAAAAGCTGAGACATGATTTACGCTGAGGTGGGAGATCCACCTCAACATTATGTCAAAGTTTATTCAGGACTATCATCTAGAAATCTTCTTAGCCTTTCAGATTGAGAGGCTGTCCATTTTATATCTTTGTCTAACAAAACGAATTTTAAGTAGAAAATAATGGAGGAATATAGAGATATATGTTGTTTTTATGTGAAATATAACGATAATGATTTTTATTTAGATTAAGAGTTTTATTTCATGGGTAGATGGATTTCTCAAAATCGGATCTTTGCTAAAAGTGCTATTTATCTTGCACTTTATAGTTGTTGGATTGGGACAAGTTATGCTGCGACGGAAGCAACAACAGAACAAACAAATGCTTTACCCATGATCGTTGTCACAGCAGAATATAATACAGAAAATAACTACACTAAAAAGAATGCCAGTACATCTACTAAACTCGATTTGAGTATAAAAGAAACCCCACAATCTGTTTCAGTGATTACACGCAAACAAATCGAAGATATGGGGGCGACAAATTTGGGTGATGCATTATTAAATACAACAGGGATTTTGCTAACAGGGGATAATACGGAGAGAACCAACTTTTCAATTCGAGGGTTTAATGTTGGAGATGGTTGGAATTCAAATATATTGCAATATGATGGGGTTGCTGTAAATGCAAGTAATGTCACCTCATCTAAACCAGATATGGCAACCATTGAAAGTATTGAAGTATTACGAGGGGCAGCAGGGTTAATGCAAGGTTCAGGAGAACCGTCTGGTGCAATTAATCTTATTCGTAAAAAACCAACAGAAACTTTTCAAGCAAGTGGTGCTGTAAGTTATGGCTCATGGAACACAGTACGTGGAGAAATGGATGTTTCTGGTCCATTGAATCAATCTGGGAGCGTGCGTGGTCGTCTAGTGGCGGCAGGTCAAGATGGTGATTCATTTATGAAATCTGTTACTCGTGATTCTAATGTTTTATATGGAATCGTGAGCAGTGATTTAACTGAAAATACGCTATTGAATATTGGATATTCACGTCAAGGTGAACATGCAGTTCCCGTCAATACAATTCCTAACTATTTTAATGGTACTAAAATAGGCATCGATAATTCTAACTGTGGTTGTGATTACAGAGATTTTTGGGATAAAACCAATACACAAGGCTTCTTAGATATTAGCCATAAATTTGATAATGGGTGGGAAGTAAAAGCCAGCTATTTGAAGGCAAGATATGTCATGGATATGGCATTTACATCACTGGGATTATCTTCAACTACGACAAGTGCAGATAATGCTTTGGCAACTGTTTATAAGTACGGATATAACTATGAGCAAAAATTAGATATTTATGATTTTTTTGCAAAAGGTACATATCGATTATTTGGCCGTGAGCATGACCTAGTATTTGGCGCAAATCACAGTAAAAGTAATATTACAGGGGCATGGACAAGTTGGGACCAAGTTCTAGAAGATTATAGTTTGGTTGGTGGGGGGGAAACACCAACGCGTGACTATTTATACGTCAATATCAAAAATTACAGTCCTTATCAATTACCTTATATCGCGCCACGTTATCAAAATACCAGTGTTGATCAGGTACGTCAGACAGGATTCTATCTCACCACTCGCTTAAATATTATTGATCCTCTCAAAGTTATTGCAGGTGTGCGCCAAAGCAATTATGAAAGTGTAAATGAATATAAGAAATCTAATATTTTAACACCCTACTTTGGACTTACCTACGATATCAATGATGCATTGACTGCATATGCGAGTTATACCGATACCTTTGTTGTTCAAAATGCTAAAGATCGTTATGAGACATTACTTGATCCAATACAAGGTAATGTTTATGAAATTGGTTTGAAAGCAGGTCTTTGGGATGATCGTTTAATTGCATCAGTTGCTGGATTTAAAACCAATCAAATAAATCGGTCAATACGAGATGAAAGCTCGAAAGGTCAGTGTCCGTTTAATGGTGGTGAGGCTTATTGTAATGTTGCATCGGGTGAGGTGATCAGTAAAGGGATTGAAACTGAGATTCGTGGTGAAATTATCCCCAATCTTAATTTAAGTTTCGGCTATACATACAATACTACGGAATATGCAAACGACCCTACAAATCAAGGTTTGGTTTTTAATGAGGATACGCCTGAACATATTGCACGTTTATTTGCGACCTATAAGTTTGCAAATAATTTAATCCTAGGCGGCGGTGCAAATTATCAAAGTACTTGGAAAGTGGGTCGTTATAGCGAACATCCTTATCGTCAGCCTGGATATACGATTGCTAACTTGGTGGCGAGTTATCCATTAAGTGATAAAGTGAATATTGCATTGAATATCAATAATATTTTTGACAAAGAATATTATTCACAAATTTATAGTGATGGAACTATTCGTTTTGGTAATCCTCGAAATGCAACGCTCACCTTACGCGCAAAGTTTTAAATCAATCGAAGGATGGCTGATATTTTCAGCCATTCACTAAAATAACAATCCAATTGACACCTTAAAATACACTCAAAACCTCAACAAATTTTCTTAATTAAATTTTTTATAAATTTATAGACGACTGGTCTATTATTAATTTATAGTGTGTATATGAAACGATCAGATAAAAGTGAAGCGACTCGACAACATATCTTAAATACTAGTTTTAAGTTGGTATTACATAAAGGTTTTGTCGGCGTCGGCTTACAGGAAATTTTAACGACTTGCGGTGTACCCAAAGGCTCGTTCTATTATTACTTTTCTTCCAAAGAAGCATTTGGTTGTGCGCTTTTACAGCAATACCTTGCTGATTATAAAGTGAAAATCGATCAATTAATTCTACAAGAAGAGCGGAGTGCTTATGCGCGTTTAGTTGCACTTTGGCAAGCATGGATTGATGATCCATGCCATAACGATGGTGGTTGGGCTGAGAATTGCCTAATTGTAAAACTTGCAGCTGAGGTTTCAGATTTATCGGAAGATATGCGTCAGATTTTAAATTTTGGTGTAACCAAGCTGACAGAACGCATTGCAAATTTACTTAGTGACGGACAACAGGATGGCTCAATTCCACAACATATTGAGCCTGAGAAAATGGCACAAACCATGTATCAACTCTGGTTAGGCGCAGCTTTATTGGCGAAACTTGCACAGAACAAACAGCCACTTTATCTGGCTTTAGAAACCACACAGCAATTACTAAAACCTATATAGGAACAACAAATGAAAAGTATTATTCATCATATTTTTGGCGAACCTGTCGACGTATTAGCATCAGCAGAAATGCCAAAGCCAGAGCCTAAAGCAGGCGAAGTTCGTATTAAAATGATTTTATCTCCGATGCATAACCATGATGTTTGGACGGTGAGAGGCAGTTATGGCTATAAGCCAACACTTCCTGCGATTGGGGGGAGTGAAGCCGTTGGTGTGATTGATGCTGTTGGTGAGGGTGTCGATGCTGTATCTGTTGGGCAACGTGTTGCAGTGGCTGCGGTCCATGGCAGTTGGGCAGAATACTTTATTGCACCTGCCCATAGTGTGGTTCCTTTAATTGATGCAATAGATGATGAAACCGCTGCACAATTGATTGGTATGCCGATTAGTGCACTGATGTTGTTAGATTTTATTGATTTAAAACAAGATCAGTGGCTTATCCAAAACACAGCCAATGGCGCTGTGGGTAAAACTGTTGCGATGATTGCGCACGCTCGCGGTCAAAAAGTCATTCATTTAGTTCGCCGTAGTGATGCAGTTACAGAAATGAATGGTTTAGGTATTCAAAATGTAGTGGCGACTGATCAAGCGGATTGGAAAGATCAAGTAAAAGCGATACACGCAGATCAACCTTTAATTGCTGGGGTAGATTCAATTGGCGGTAAAGCCAGTGGTGAAATGTTGGCTTTACTCAGTGAAAATAGTGTATTGGTTTCATTTGGCAGTATGACGGGTGAACTGATGCAAATTTCATCAGGTGATCTTATTTTCAAACAAGCCACAGTAAAAGGCTTCTGGGCGAGTGTGGTCAATAAGCAATTGTCTGCTGAACGCAAAAAAGAGTTAATTGTAGAATTGTTGACTTTAGCTGCTCAGAAAAAATTGGTGTTGCCTGTTGAAGGTATCTTTAGTTTTGATCAGATTCAAAATGCGGCAGCCAAAGCCACTCAAGGTGCACGCCAAGGCAAAGTATTATTAAAACCATAAATATATTTGAGGTAGATCAGTTGTAAGACTGATCTATGACCAATTTTAAAAATAAGGAAAAAACGATGATTGGACAAATTTTAATTGCTTTAATTGCACTGTTACATGTGTATATTTTAGTTTTAGAGATGTTCTTATGGGACAAACAATACGGTTTAAAAGCATTTGGGAATACGCCTGAAAAAGCACAGCTCACCAAAGTCATGGCACAAAATCAAGGTTTATATAATGGGTTTTTAGCTGCTGGTTTATTTTGGTCTTTATGTGCACCTGCAATTTATGCATTATCACTGGCGAACTTCTTTTTAGGCTGTGTGTTGGTTGCTGGGATTTATGGCGGTATGACTGCAAGTAAGAAAATTATTTATATACAAGCGATTCCTGCAGCTTTGGCATTAATTGTCGTGAATTTGAATTACTAAAGTAAGGGGCTAACCTAGCCCCTTACTTTAAATTTATTCAAAAATAATTTGATTAAACAGCAACATCAGAGAGAACAATAAAGTTAAGCTTGGATAATGATGTTAATTTATTTATTAATATCTCTGATGTTGGCGAACTTCAATTGACTCTAATCCATCTATTCGCCTGCTTTGTAATGCGTAGGCAATTTGATCCAATCTTCACGCGATAAATAGCTGATATGCTCTGTACGGTAATCTGCTAGAAACTGATTATATTTATCTGTTTCAGTATGATGATGCTTAAAGCCACATTTTGCTTGTGCTTTATGTGACTGTTCATTATCTGCAAAGTAACCACACCATAAAGCTTGTAATTGCAAATCTTCATAGGCATGTTGCATGACTGCCTTAACAGCCTCAGGTATAAAACCATTTCCCCAAAAGGGAACACCAATCCAGTAAGCCACTTCTGCTTCATTATCTGCAATATCGAAATTACTGTCTTGCCCAATCAGTAGACCAACCATACCAATGGCTCGATTGTCATGCTTTTTTGCAAGCGCATAGACTTCATCATGTGCAAAAACTGTCTGAATATACTCTAAACTTTGTGCCTGACTTTCATGTACCGGCCAGCCCGCAATTGGCCCAACGCGTTCATCTTTTGCATATTCATATAAACTTTCTGCATCACTTTCTTGCCAAGGTCTTAAAATTAACCGTTCAGTTGTCAAAATCATATTGTAAAGTCGCTTATAAAATTCATCAAATTTCAAAAGGAACTATAGGTATTTTAGGCGCTTATTACTATTCCCAAATTTTGGCAATTTCGGTACTTTTCAAAACAAAATCATTATAATTAGGCAGATATTTAATAAATTTTATTCAAAATGCAAAGTGATCTAAATTTTCTTCATCAAAATGTAAAAGATTATCTATGGAGGACAAGTAATCTAAGTGATTCGTTAAATCAACCTTTATTGTTAGCGTATTGTTCACTTATTTTTGTCAAAGAAGGTCTAGTCACAGTACCTCACCTTAAAAAAGATTTACCAACTGGAACTGTTAAAAGCATCTTAAAGCAAGCCGGTCTTGAGTGACCCACTGCATCCAAGCTTCATTTTCTCCAAAAGAGGTGAGTATGTTATATCCAATTGCAGTAGAAAAAGGCTCGAATGATGAAGCCTATGGCGTGATTGTTCCTGATATTCATGGATGTTTTTCTGCGGGAGATACTTTTGAAGAAGCATTAAGCAATGCGAAAGAAGCCATTGCAGATCATTTGGAGATTCTCGCAGAAGATGGCAAAAATATTCCTTTTGCATCAGAAGTAAGTAAATTTCTTAACGATGAAGAGTTTAAAGGCTTTATCTGGGCAGTCCTAGATGTTGATGTGAATCGTTATTTAGGTAAGGCTGAAAAAATTAATGTCACTTTACCAAGTCGCTTAATTTATCTCATAGAGGATAAAGTGGGTAAAGATAAGCAGCATAAAACCCGTTCTGCAGCAGCTGGTGCAGAAAAAATACTGCAAGCTTCATCCATGGCTAATCAAAAAGACCCACTCAATTGAGTGGGCTTCTGAATTTTAAAGAAAAGTGAATGAGTATTAAAACGAATACTCAGCAAGAAGCAAAATATTTTTAGAAAGTCCACTGTTCACTGCCGAGTAGGCAGCTTAGAAATGTAGACGGATTCTACCACCACAGTCGTGCTAGTTTACTGCCATACAGGCAGCTTAAAAGAAGCCAACACAACATATTTTAATATGTTAACTAATTCACACTTTTATTAGAAAAAATATTTACATGATTTTTAACATTAAAAAATTGAAGAGTACATGGATATCCTAAGAACATTTCCTCCATAAACCTGTTCCTAAATACAAATATTAATTTTCTCTCTTAGCAAGTATTGCTCACTGAAAATATCCAATGGCAATGAAACACGA
Source organism: Acinetobacter legionensis (assembly GCF_048552295.1). Classification (NCBI taxonomy): domain Bacteria; kingdom Pseudomonadati; phylum Pseudomonadota; class Gammaproteobacteria; order Moraxellales; family Moraxellaceae; genus Acinetobacter; species Acinetobacter legionensis. The sequence goes on along the minus strand of NZ_JBIMCW010000027.1, from coordinate 18,287 downwards.
ATAATAAAAATAGTGCTTAAAACATGTCTGTGCTTGATTCTTAGGATAAGTCAGGGGGGAGGGTAGAGTCGTTGCATGGTTGCAGTCATTCTAAATTTTTTAAATAAGCATGCTTAATTTTGATCAAACTCTACGAACAAAATTAACTTAAAAAGATGCTTTACTAGATTGATAACAGCTCTAAATTGAGGCTGAAATAACGTGAATTTAACTTGTTCATGAAAAATTTACAAAAAAAAATTCTTTAAATAAAACTGAAATATCAATTTAATGATTATTTAACATATTGAAATATATGGTTAAATAATTTATCTCAAAAAATACAAATTTATATACGCTTGTATCTATTTATTATGAAAAGTGTGACTTTGTTTACATTTTTGTCCCAGTGTGCATAATAGCCATCGACCAACACTAATCATTTTTTGTTTGTATAGGATATTTGGTATGAAAAACATTTTTTTAGCAGCATCAGTTTCAATTTTAGGAATTTCTAGTGCTTTTGCAGCAGATGGCACAATCACAATTAACGGTTTAGTGACTGACAAAACTTGTGACATCGTGACTCCACAAGGTAAAGATTTCACTGTTACTCTTCCAACAGTATCTAAGCAAACTCTTGCTAAAACTGGTGATATCGCAGGTCGTACGCCATTCACGATCAACTTGGCGAACTGCTCTGAAGGTAAAGTTGCAACTTATTTTGAACCAGGTTCAACAGTTGACTTTGGTACAGGTCGTTTAAACAACACAGATGCAACTGGTGCAAAAAACGTACAAGTTCAATTGTTAGGTTCAAATAACCAATTCATCCCTGTACTTGCTGCTGGTGCTTCTGGTGCACAAGCTAACTCTCAGTGGGTAGATGTTGCTGACAAAGGTGCAGCAGACCTAAATTACTATGCTGAATATTATGCAACTGATGCATCTGCTGCTGGTAAAGTAACTACTTCTGTTCAATACACTATTATCTATCAATAATTTTTTATTGAATGGTACGGAGCTAGATTGCCTGGCAAACTAGCTCTTTTACTTTGTTTTAGATAGAGATAATCGTTATGTTCTTGAATCATTCCTTTCTTAAAAAAGGTTTACTCGCATTTTTAATTCCGTTTGGTGCAGCAAATGCTGAAATCATCATTCATGGTACACGTGTGATTTATCCATCTGATGCACGTGAAATTACTTTACAAGTAAGTAATAACGGAAATAATCCTGCATTGGTTCAAGCATGGATTGATGAGGGAGATGCGAAATCGACTCCAGATCAATCAAAAGCGCCTTTTATGATTACACCGCCTATATCGCGTGTAGAAGCTAAAAAAGGGCAGTCTTTACGGATTACCAGTTTGCCTAATACAAATGAGTTAAGTAAAACTCAAGAAACACTTTTTTGGTTAAATATTCTTGATATTCCGCCAAAACCTTCTGCGAAAGATCAGAATGTTATACCAGACAACTTTTTACAACTTGCCATTCGATCACGTATTAAGTTTTTTTATCGCCCAACTGGAATTAAAGAAGATGTCGCTTTGGCACCTGAAAAATTACAGTGGAGCAATAACGGTACTCAGTTAACTGTAAAAAACCCAACACCATTTCATATTACCTTGACCTCTATTATGCAGGATCAATCAGGCAAACGCGTTGACTTGATTTCACAAGGCTTAATGTTGAAACCATTTTCTGATGGAACTGTGAATTTAAAAAATTCTAATGTCTCTAAGATGACCTTTACCACAATCAATGATTATGGTGGTCGTATAGAGCGAAATATTAAATTTTAATAGATTGCACAAGTCTTTAAGTTTCTTGAACACGAGAAATTTAAAGCACCTTCGCAGTGATGATTTAATCATTCCATTTATCTGATATTAAGCGAGTAAAAAACCCTATTCATTTGTTGATAGGCAGACTTCTTTATGCAAAAAAATGAACAAAGCTACAAGTGGATCAAGCGACATATTAGTTACTATGTGGCTTGTGGGGTTATTACACTCAGCATTCCTGCTTTAGTTAATGCATCTGAAACTGACTTAAAAGAGGCTGAAAAGTCTCCGGCTGCTGCAGAAGCAGAATTTGATTCGGCTTTTTTAATTGGCGATGCCAAAAAGATAGATGTAAACCGCTTTAAATATGGTAACCCTGTCTTACCAGGTGACTATAATGTTGATATTTATGTCAATGGTAACTGGTTTGGTAAACACCGTATGGTGTTTAAAGCAACTGAAAATAATCAAAATGCTTTTACCTGCTTTAACTCAAATCAATTATTAGAATATGGCGTAAAAGCAGAGGTATTAAAAAAAGGCGATAGCTTTGCTTTGACTGGTTGTCAGAAAATCGAGGAATGGGTTGAAGATTCTTTTTATGAATTTGATACTTCACGTTTACGTGTAGATATTTCAATTCCACAAGTTGCAATGCAAAAGAATGCCCAAGGCTATGTCGATCCAAGCGTATGGGATCGTGGGATCAATGCTGCATTTCTATCTTATAATGCTAGTGCATATAAAACATTTAATAAAATGCAAGGTGGGGAAGAAACCACAAACGCGTTTACTTCGGTTACAGCTGGTGCAAATTTGGCAGGTTGGCAATTGCGCCATAATGGTCAATGGCAGTGGCAAGACCGCACCACGACAGAAAATAAATCTAAATCAAGCTATGACTCAATTAACACCTATGTTCAGCGTGCATTTCCTCAATACCGTGGCGTATTGACTTTAGGTGAAAGCTTTACCGATGGTGAAATTTTTGATTCATTTGGTTATCGCGGTTTGGATTTTTCCAGTGATGACCGTATGTTACCGAACAGTATGATTGGTTATGCACCACGTATTCGAGGTAATGCAAAAACCAATGCTAAGGTTGAAGTACGTCAGCAAGGTCAATTAATTTATCAAACGACTGTTGCACCCGGTAGTTTTGAAATTAATGATCTCTACCCAACAGGGTTTGGTGGTGAACTTGAAGTTTCTATTTTAGAAGCCAATGGCGAGATTCAACGCTATTCAATTCCTTATGCATCTGTTGTTCAAATGCTTCGCCCAGGAATGAGTCGTTATTCTGTATCAATGGGTCAATTCCGCGATAAAGATATTGATTTAGATCCATTTATTGTACAAGGGAAATATCAACGCGGTATCAATAACTCAATCACTGCTTATGGTGGTGTACAGTTTTCAGAAGACTATTCAGCAGTAACTTTGGGTAGTGCTTTTGCAACGCCAATTGGTGCAATCGCAGTCGATGTGACACATTCACAAGCAGATTTTGAACGTCGTAAGAGTGAAAGTGGGCAAAGCTTCCGTATCAGTTATAGTAAATTAATTACGCCAACAGATACCAATTTGACTTTGGCTGCATATCGTTATTCTACAGAAAATTTTTATAAGCTACGTGATGCGATATTGGTACAAGACCTAGATAATAAAGGCATTAGCTCAGCGCATGTAGGTAAACAACGTAGTGAATTTCAGATCACTCTGAATCAGGGCTTACCGCGTGATTGGGGGAATATTTATGCAACAGGTTCTTGGGTGGATTATTGGAATCGCCAAGAAACAACGCGTCAGTATCAAGTCGGATATAGCAATAGCTATCGTGGGTTAACTTATGGTTTATCAGCAATTAAACGTATTGTTGAAAACAATGCGACAAGTATAAGTAATAGTGATACTGAGTATATGCTGACCCTTTCATTGCCACTTTCATTTAAGAAAAACTCAGCGAACTTTAACTCGATTATGACGCAAGATAATGCGACTGTTGGGGTAAGTGGCATAGTGGGCGATCGTTTTAACTATGGTACATCTGTATCTACTCGCTATGGTGATAATCCTAGTGCCAATTTGAATGCCCAATATCGTACAAACTATGCGACCGTTGGTGGATCATACAGTGTTGCAGACCGTTACCAACAAGCAATGTTAACGGCACGTGGTAATATTGTTGCTCATCCTGAAGGTGTTTTGTTTGGACCAGATCAGGGACAAACCATGGTCTTGGTGTATGCGCCTGAAGCAGCTGGTGCAAAAGTAAATAATGCAACAGGTTTAAGTATCAATAAATCTGGTTATGCTGTGATTCCATATGTAACACCGTATCGTTTAAATGATATTACTCTTGATCCTCAAGGAATGTCGACAGATGTGGAGTTGGATGGTACAAGTCAGCGTATCGCACCCTATGCAGGTTCGATTTCACAAGTGAGTTTTGCAACTAAAATTGGTAAAGCAATTTATATCCGCAGTAAAAAAGAAAATGGTGATACCTTACCTTTTGCAGCAGAAGTATTTGATACAAAAGGTGAAAATATTGGGATGGTTGCACAAGGTAGTATGGTTTACTTAAGAACCAATACCACAGCAGACTCGGTTACAGTAAAATGGGGCGAAAATGCCAATGAGCAATGCCGCATTCAATATGACGTTTCTGCGCAAGCAGCAGACAAAAAGCAAAATATGATTATGGCGGAAGGTGTATGTCAATGAACGGTAAAGTTTTAAATCGTATTCTCTTGCTCATTGCTGGGACTGTGAGTTCAGGGACGTATGCTGCATGTATACCAGATCGTGGTTTCTCTACTGTTGATGTGAGCATGGCAGTAGGACGTGTTGTGGTGAGACCAAGTGACCCTGTAGGAAAGGTTTTACGCAAAGCCTCTTTTCCAATTAGACCCAATGGTTCGACGTATAGTTGTGGTAGTTATGGGACACTTGGTGCTGTTTTAACTCAAAACTATTCACTTAGCCCGATCGGTAATTCGGTTTATAACACCAATATTGATGGGATTGGAATTCGCTTATACCGGGAAGCACCAACAGCTCCTGGTTTTGCCGATTATTATCCTTATACACGAAGTGCGAGTGGTAGACGTGTTTTGGCTGAAGGTTTTTTTATTGTTGAAATTGTTAAAACGGCGACATCAACAGGATCTGGCGCACTGGTTCCAGGCACATATAGTAGTTATCGTTCTGGTGAACGCCCAAGCCCGCCTTGGTTAACCAGTACGGTATATGGGAATGCGATTACTATTGCGTCTTCTTCATGTGAAATATTGGGAAATATTAATAAAACCGTGACACTGCCAACCGTAAATAAGGTTGATTTTAAAGGTGTCGGTTCAACGCAAGGTGAGCAAGCCTTTGATCTCAACATTTTGTGTAATGGTGGTAAAAACCCCAGTGGTTATGAAGAAAGCAATAAAATCAGCCTAAGCTTTGATTATGATGCGGTGAGTAGTAGCACTCAAAATGTACTTGCGAATACAAATACCGCAGGAAGCAGTGCATCAGGTGTTGGCGTACAATTGCTTTCACAATATAAAAATTCGAATAAAGTGATTGCTAAAAATGACAAGCTAGAATTAGGCACGTTAAAGTCAAATGATAATATTCAATATAATGTGCCAATGACTGCGCGTTACTATCAGACTGCAACCAAAGTGATGCCCGGAAAAGTACGAGCTATGGCAACCGTCACAATTGAATATGATTAATTGATGTAAATCATATTTTTTAAAATTATTTTTTTATTTATTGATTGGAAAATCTTGTATTAATAATAAGGTTATGTAATTAATTAACTACACCATTTCTTTAGAGGGGAATGAGATGGAGTTAAATAAAAAACTATCCTTTTTATTAATAACATTTACAACGATATCGAGTTTAAGTTTAGCCACTTACGCAGAGGAGATTCATTTTCAAGGGCAAATTGTAGAATTTACATGTGAAAAGGATTCTAATAATTCTAATTGCAAAGTGATTGATAATACGATTGATGTACTGAGAAAAACCAGCATAATAGATAGCTTTAATTTCAATAGCTTAGTTGATAAAAATGCCAATAGTATGGCGCATTTAAAAATTCAAGATTTGGAGAGTGATCAGCATAAAATATTGGTGGTAGATTATTATTAAGCCAATTAATATGTGAAATAAATAACATAAATTAAAAAATATGTTGTGTGATAAGTTAAAATATAATCTGATTATTTAGGTTGGATTATATTTTAATTCGTATTAAAAATAACCAAATTTAAATGTTTGTATATTATTTTATCGGTTGAACGGTTTTTCTTAATATATCCATAAATGTTTTTAAGATAATATTATAGTTTTTCCCTTTATGTGTAATCAGACATATCGGTGTACTATAATGCATTCTCTCCTTTAAAATGGGTTGCATCAAACCATCTTGGACCCATTTTTTCGCATAATGATCGGGTAAAAACCCCATAAATTTTCCTGAAAGAATCAGAAAAGCAATACCTTCTCGATCACTGGCTGTCGCTGAACAGTTCAAGCGTTGATGTAACTTCATTGCATCGGGGGTAATCGCGTAATTGGGAAGAACTGTATTGCATCGTTTTAAGTCATCTAAACTTATTTCACCTAAATGCTGAAAGAGTGGGTGGTTTTGTCCACAATAGAGTGAAGACTCTTCGTTATATAAATGAAAATAATCTAGACCTGACAATGGACTCACCAACGGAATCGCACCAGCATGTAAGCGATTGTCCAAAACACGGCACTCAATATCTGACACTGTGCTCATACTAATATTAATAACCACCTCTGTATTTTCTTCCGCAAGCTGTGCCAATGTATTGGTGATATATGCACTAGGCATCGTGACTAAGTTATTAATAATACCAATATTAAATTCACCTTTGAGCTGATTATGCATTTGATTGATTTTGGCACGAAAGTCCTCAATCGAAGCGGTCAGTACTTCAATATATTGTAAAACTTCTCGACCTTCATCGGTGATGGAGAAGCCTGCTCGACCACGTTGACAGAGTCGAATCCCTAAGCGATTTTCCAGATCACTCATATGCAGACTAATGGCAGAACGACTGATCCCAAGGATACTTTCGGCAGCAGTGAAGCTGTGACAATCACACACTGTTTTAAATATTTTGAGTAACTTTATATCAAAATCAGTAACTTGGTTTAATTTTTTAGGTTTCATTTAGTTTTGCTTTTTTATATCTAAACTCAAGATATTTTGAATTTATCAAAACTATTTCGCTTTGTACACTCAAGAGATAATCACAAAACAAGAAGAGTACTTATGTTCGATATCGATACATCAAATGACCGCGATGACGCATTGGAAGCCAGTCAGTCAAATGAGCAGATGAATTTAAATTATCAAGCCCATTGGATGCCATTTTCTGCAAACCGTAATTTTCATAAAGATCCGCGCATGATCGTGGGTGCAAAAGGATCGTATTTAATTGACAGTACTGGGCGTGAGATTTATGACTCATTGTCAGGGCTATGGACGTGCGGTGCAGGGCATACACTGCCTGAAATCCAGAAAGCTGTGAGTAAGCAATTGGCAAAATTGGATTACTCACCTGCATTCCAATTTGGACATCCTTTATCTTTTCAATTGGCTGAAAAAATTGTTCAGCTGATGCCAGAAAAATTGCAGCATGTATTTTTTACCGACTCAGGTTCAGAATCTGCGGACACTGCCATCAAGATCGCACGTGCCTATTGGCGTATTCAAGGAAAACCAAGCAAAACCAAATTGATTGGTCGGGCACGTGGCTATCACGGTGTAAACGTGGCGGGGACCAGTCTAGGTGGAATAGGCGGCAATCGTAAAATGTTTGGTCAATTGATGGATGTTGATCATTTGCCTCACACTTTGCAAGCGCACTTAAGTTTTACCCAAGGCTGTGCAGAGACGGGTGGGGTTGAGCTGGCTGATGAAATGCTCAAGCTGATTGAATTACATGATGCTTCTAATATTGCAGCATTAATAGTAGAGCCTGTTTCAGGTTCAGCAGGGTGTATCGTGCCACCTGTTGGTTATTTACAACGCTTGAGAGAAATTTGTGACCAACACGATATTTTACTGATTTTTGATGAGGTGATTACAGGCTTTGGGCGCATCGGCAAATGGACTGCGGCAGAATATTTTGAAGTTACCCCAGATCTTTTGACCTTTGCTAAACAGATTACCAATGGTGCAATTCCATTAGGTGGTGTGGTCGCAAGCCATGAAATTTACAATGCATTTATGCAGCAAGATCTACCCGAACATGCGATTGAATTCACCCATGGCTATACTTATTCAGCCCATCCTGTTGCTTGTGCCGCTGCTCTAGCAACGCTGAATGTTCTTGAACAAGAAAATTTAATTTCTCAATCTGCTGACTTAGCGCCAAGGTTTGAAAAGCTTGTCCATGAGTTAAAAGGTTCACCTCATATTGTCGATATTCGGAACTGTGGATTGATTGGTGCATTGCAATTGGCACCGCGTGATGGCGATGCCACGATTCGAGCTTTTGAAATTGGAATGAAACTGTGGAAAGCCGGTTTCTATGTCCGTTTTGGCGGGGATACCATTCAGTTTGGCCCGATGTTTAACAGCACAGAAGTGCAATTAACGAGTTTGATGAATGCAGTAGGTGAAGCAATTTATCAGGTGAAATAAGTAAGATGAGCGCTTAAGCAAAGATGACACTAAATCACGTGGTATAGAAGGGAATGAGAATAGATAAGGAAATGTAATGAACAATTTAGAAAATTTTAATGGTGATAAGTTGATTGATGTTAATGCAATACAATCCTTCAAGCGGGTTGGATATTTTATTCACGACAGTCTGGTTGTTAAGTCGGCAAGAAAACACCCTCTATATCAACCAGCCACAGTAGAGATCCGTAAACAATTTGCACTTGCTAATACCGTGTTGGTGAATCAGGTGCTTCAAATTGCACAACTGAAGTTTGGTTATCATGAAGATCAACAAAATGACTTTGGACCGCTCATTTCGCAAGCACATAACGATAAAGTTCAAGCTTTTATCCAAAGTGCTGAACATCAAGGTGCTAAAATCGTTGTCGATGGTCGTGATACCAAACCTATAGGTTATAAGACTGGATTTTTTGTTGACTCAACGCTAATTGATCAGGTTTCATCAGACATGACCAGTTATCAGCAAGAAATTTTTGACCCTGTTCTACAAGTGATTCGCATAGAAACCATGCAACAGGCGATGCAACTGATTAATGATCATGAGTATGGAGATGGCATCTGTATATATACCTGTGATGGGTATGCTTTTGGGCCAAATGGAGTGCATTTTTATACGCGTCGTAAACCCATTACCCCGTGTTGGCCTTCTTCACACGTTTGTGAAGCTAAGCTGTTTTCAATGCCCACCTTAAATTAATTTTTTGTGTATAGAAGGAAGGTCATTAATTTTCTCTATTTTTAATAAGGATTTAACAATGTAGATCACGATTTTAAAAGTATTTTTAAGGAATAAAATATGAATGGTGTTAAAACAACAAAATTAGGTGAAGGACTTTCCAATCGACATATCACGATGATTAGTATCGGTGGCGTTATTGGTGCTGGTTTATTTGTGGGCTCTTCAGCTGCAATTGCCAAAGCAGGTCCTGCTGCTGTACTGGCTTATATTATTACCAGTATTATCGTTTTTCTGGTGATGCGTATGCTTGGTGAAATGGCTGTTGCGCAACCAGATACAGGTTCATTTTCTACTTATGCCCGTAAAGCAATTGGCCCATGGGCAGGCTTTACCGTGGGATGGTTGTATTGGTGGTTTTGGGTTTTGGTGATCCCTATCGAAGCAATTGCAGGTGCTGAAATTTTACATGCATGGTTTCCTCAAGTTTCCAGTGCTATTTATGCCTTTGCTTTTATTATTTTACTCAGTTTAGCCAATTTCTTTAGTACCAAAAGTTTTGGTGAGTTTGAGTTTTGGTTTGCGTTAATTAAAGTTGTTGCAATACTGCTTTTTATTTTTATTGGTGCATCGGCAGTATTTGGGCTTTGGCCTTTAGCGCACGATGTTAGTGGTATTGGCCATTTATTTTCAAATGGCGGTTTTATGCCGCATGGAATGGGTGGTGTTCTATCAGCTATTTTAATTTCAGCATTTTCTTTTTTCGGTGTTGAAATCCTTTCCATTGCAGCAGCAGAGTCTAAAAATCCACAAGATAAAATTAAACGTGCTACCAATTTGGTGCTTTACCGAATTATCTTATTCTTTGTTGTTTCAATTTTCCTTGCGGTTGCTTTAGTTGATTGGCGTTCCCCAGATTTACAAAAATTGGGGACATTTCAATATGTCTTGGTCAGTCTCAATGTTCCTCAAACTAAATTGATTATGGACATGGTGGTCTTTATTGCAGTTGCAAGTTGTATGAATGCAGCTGTATATACCTCTTCACGTATGCTGTTTGCATTGGGTACACGTCAAGAAGCGCCAAAAGTTGTGACTAAAATTAATGATGCAGGTGTGCCGACAGTTGCAGTGTTTGCTTCAACTTTTGTTGGTCTGATTTGTTGCGCCGTGAATTATATGTTCCCTGGGCAAGTTTTTGGATTTTTACTGTCAACAACGGGTTCAATTGCGCTGGTGGTTTATTTAGTGATTGCAGTGTCTCAGTTACGCTCAAGACGTAAACTAGAAAAAATAGGGAAGCAAATTACCTTTAAAATGTGGTTATTTCCTTGGCTGACATGGTTTGTGATTGTCGTGATTATGAGTGTATTGGCATATATGTTTTTATCGCCTCAATATAGTTATGAGACCACCTTATCTTTAGGAGTAACCTCAGTTGTAGTAATTTGTGGAATTCTTGTGACTCGTAAGAATAAAACTACAAAGCGCATAGTAATGCATTTGGATTAAAGGATCATTTACGCTTATAGAAAAATAATCAAACTTTGTACTTTGAGGGTAAAACAGCGGTACAAGGTTTGTATTATGTATGAACGCTGTAGTTTTTTTCTTCATGCCTTGCAGTAACAATAACAACTTATGCTGGATTCTCTCGGTGTTTTACAAAGCATGGGCTTATTTTATTCTCTTGCATAAACATTCTGCTCATTGAAACGAGTTTCAAACTTTTCATTAATATCCAGTTTTTTATTGATATTTTGCTTTCTCCACATCGAAGGAGAAACACCATACCATGCTTTAAAAGCACGATTAAAGGAAGTTTGGTCTTTATAAGCAAGTAAATAAGCAACTTTTGTTATGGATAAATTTTGGTTTTGCAGATATTTTTTTGCCAAATTTTGCCGAATATTACATAAGATTTCTTTAAATGATAAACCTCTATTTTTTAAATATTTTTGTAGTGCTCTTGCCGATAGATTTAATGACTTTGCGATAGAGTGAATTTGAACATTATTATTCTCAAGTGCTTGCAACATACTCAGATTAACTAACTCTAAGAATGAATCTTCCTGAGGCATTTTACTAAGTAATATATCGGCATGGTCAAATAAAATTTCTAAAAGAATAGGATCATAGTATTTTAATTTAGTTTCCAGTAGTGAGCTGAGTATCACAATCCGAGTTTGACTTGCATCAAATTGAATTGGGCAGTTAAACAATTGTTGGTATTTTTTTATATCATTTGGCTTAGGGATCGCAAGTTCTAAACGATGAAAAATATTTTCACCTGAATCAATGAGTTGTTTTAAATGATGAAAGAGCACGGAAACCTGTATTTCTTCAACAACTATCGTTTCTTGAGTATATAAACCTACTTGTAAATAAGCGGGTTTATCCCATGAGATTGAAAAGTAGTTTTCATCAAGCAGAACTTTTTTAGGGATATAATTGAACCATAGCTTTTCGTATCGACTCAGTATTTTGATGTAGTCTGCTAAAGTATTACTTGACTGCGCCATATACGCTACGATACCCATATGTTTTGGCTGGACTAAAGCACCAATGTCTAATCCCACGCCAGCTTGAGGATATTGTGTGTTGATTTCTTTTATCCGCCTGAGCCATTCTCCAAATGGAATATGATCATTTAAATGGTAGTCAGTAGGGTTTGAAAAATCTACCCCTTTTTTTTTACAAAAATCATCTAATAGAAATGCCATACCCTTATTCACACTTTTTATTTTAAAAAAAGTTTTCATGGATTCTCCCCATATCATTAGATATTTCTATGTATTTATTTTTTATTTAAAGTAATCAAACAATTGTCGTTATATGCGATGTATTCATTTTCTTTAAAGCTGCGAGGAGATTTGAATGGTTAAAATAGATAAACGTTCTCAGCTATTTTGGTGTCATTCAAATGAGAATGATGAATTCTTAACGCTTTGCCTTAAAGAGTCTGAATAATCAATTGTGTTAACCGTCAATAATGAATCGTTTTATTTTCTTAATCGTATTGAATAGAAAATTGAGCATTTGCATTTGCAATGCCTGCTAAGGCTTGTGCTTTGGTCACAATATAATTTGCATAAAATATCGCTGAAACATTGCCATTGATGTCTGTACTAAAGGCTTCGCTTTTCTTGCCTAAAGCTAATCTTTTTTTATCTTGATCTCGAATTTCTATGGCAATATTTTCAGCTTTATTGGCTAAGGCATCGAGCGCTAAAAGTTCAGAATTTTCAGTATTTCGGGGCCCATCAAAAGTGATCGTCACAGAACCATTTGGCGGACAGTTACTCATCTCAAAATGAATCGGGGTTGGCTTTGATTGACTACCTATACTAGGTAAGTCTTTGCTCGCAACGCTTCCAAGCTGAATATATTTATCTTGTTCAGAACTTAACACGCCACATGTTGCTGTAGTTACGATCCCTGAAAGTTCAATATTCACACGACCCAGCTCTACATTGGTATTTTGAGCATGAGAGAGTTGATGAATATTTAAACAACATATCATTGTGGCAACAGCCATATATCTTGCTTTATTTTTCATTGGTTTCTCCTAATCAAAATCCACTCTGAGATATCCTCTAGACTTAAACGGACCAATTTCTGGTTTATTTCCAGTGATACTGACAGGCCAAGCTTTGATGGTCACATTTGCTGGCTGTTGATTGAGATTAAACGGAATCACACTGTTGATATTGTTGGGCAATAACACATTGTCGTTTTGATCTGACATCTTAAAGCCAATATCTGGATTATCTGAGATCATCATATCTCCAGTGGCTTTTTCAGCTTCAAGCCGAAGTGTCAGCATTGCTTGGGCATCAATATTGGTACATTGAATTGCTAAGGTATGACTCTGTTTATTGACATTGTTGGGTTTATTGCCAGGACCAGCCTGACTAAAGGCATAGGCTGGAATTTCCCCAAACTTAATTTCTAAAAAATCACCTGTGCCAATTTTGCAGCTTTGTGGAACCGAAATAGAGCCACTGTAACTAATCTTATAAACAGGGATACTTAATGGATCTGCTGAACCCGTTGTGACATATACGGTAAACATGGTTTTTTTAGGGATAGGCACAAAGTCAATAAAGGGTTTAATCACTTTGAGGCGAAAGGTAAAGTTTGAATCCCAAATACCAAAGGGTTGGCCTTTACTTACATTGGGATCTGTACCCATCTGTACATAATTTGCAGGGGGGTAAAAATCTCCCGCAAAGCTATCGGTAATTTTCATAGCACCGACTAAATAGTCGTTGATCGGTAAGTATTTATATCGATCAATCGTTTCTACGACAGAGAGGTCGGAAACATAACTACGCATGGTTCTATTTCGACTAATATTGGAATTATGAGCAGGGCAGGTTCCATAAACTTGCGAAGAAAAATTCTTTTTAAGCTCTACAATTTTACCTACAGCGTTATTAGAGCTGCTGAAACTATTGGATAGATCATAAAAAACTTCATCCACAACACCATTTCCTTTACTGTTCCAACAGACAACTGCAAAAGATGGAGCTGAAGCAAGTAGCAACATACTGGAAATTAAAAGCTTAAATTTCATATGATCTCTCCTTATTGACATTCAAGATCAAATTGAATAACGGGTTTGCTAAGGTCCATGTCTGAAATATCGTAGTTTGCCAAACATTTTCCTTCAGCAGATTCGCCCCAATTCACTTCCAAGGTGCCTTTGAGCGGAAGTCCAGTTAGATAAACCCGGCCATCGTCTGCAACGATGCTGGTGGCTGAACTTCCTTTTTCAATCACACTGCTTGCATACGGGATAAACTTGCCGTTATGGGATAACGTGATAAGTGCTCTTACACCTAAACTGGTGTTAAACGTTGCTCTGGCAATCGCCCCTTTAATTGGGACGACATTTTCAACGTTATTGCTGATTTCGAGATTATTACTGAACGTATTTGAATTCAGCGCAACACGATTGGCACGATATTCAGTTGCATAAGGAACAATGGCATATCCACGCCAATCGGTTTTAACGCCTGTATAGTTTTCGATATTTACACCTTTGGCACCGGGTGCTTTAACCAAGATTGAGGTGCTCCCTAAAGGCTGACCAAAGGTAATACCATCACGGTGCGCTAAAATGCCACCAGATGCATTATAGGTAAACTGATTTGAGTTCTTTTCGTAGCTATAACCTGCACCTACTGTGCCGTAACTACCATTGTAATTTAGGCTGACTGAACCAATATCACCTTGCTTACTGACTTGTCCCTGATTGATGCTATAACTTAAATTTCGATCTTTCAGTAAGGTGCCACTTAAACCTGCCATATAGGACTCATTACCATTTGAATTATGTGTGGTCGAAAAAGTGCTGTATGCATTTTGGATTGGATGATTACGGAAATTGGCTTTCGGCCATAACTTATCCAATGGGAAGGACAGATTCATGGCATACATGGTGTCACTCTGATTAATCTCAGAATATTTGTTACGGCTGACTGAGAATGAGTAATTCAGTGCTTTCCATGAGTTTGCATAACCCGCTTGAACCCATTCATTTTTTTTGTTGGTATCCCAATAGGTTTGCTGATTGCCTGAGACAAATAAAGAACCATAATTTCCAAGTGAATGTGAGATGTTGACTTCAAAGCGACCTTTTTTAGAATTATATAAATTGTAGTAATCCGTAATGATTGGTGTATTGGCTTGATTTCCATCTTGAGTTTCGGAAACGTGATAACCACTCATACGATTATAAGCAACATCATTTAAGGTATAGAAACCCTTGGTCGAATAACGATAGCCTAATAATTGGAAGGTTGTCCCAGAGCTTAATAATGATTTTGAATATAAAAAACGCAAAGACTGTCCACTGCTTGAGGATTGATCTGCCAACTCACTGTCCGCATGGGTAAGGTCAAAAGACAAAGCCCCATAATCTCCAAGGTTGGCTCCTAGACCCACCAGAGCACTCTTATATTTATCTGACAATTGCGTCCCAGCATAAACGGAAATACCATTTTTTAAACCGTGAATTGCAGTTGCCTGTAACAATGAAGGATTATCTTGAGAATCCAATCCACTGCGGTACTCACCCACTACTAGACTATATTTTGTGCGTCCTTCACGTTGTAAAACAGGAAGGCTTGAATAGGGCACTTGAAAGCTTTGAATTGAACCGTCATTTTCTTCAATGGTAACCAAAAGATCACCACTGATTGAGGTTGGATTTAAATCTTGGATAAGGAATGGTCCGGGTGCGACATTTACCTGATGAATCACAAAACCATTTTGTTTAATCACTACTTTTGCATTGGTTTTTGCAACCCCACGAACAGTAGGTGCATAGCCTTGCTGACTGTCAGGATACATTGCCTCAGAAGTTGACAAATGTGCGCCACGGAAACCAAAGCTATCAAATATTTCGCTACTTGTTGAACCGTCACCAAGCACCAGCTGGCTTTTTAAAGGAATAATTGTTTTTTGTACATAGGTGTTTAAATTATTCCATTGATTTGTGGTTTTACCATTGTGCGAATTAGCGTTAAAACTACCTGAATGTCGGAACTGCCATGAGCCAATATTGAGTCCATTATCCAGACGTAAAAAGAAACTGTTGGTATCTGTTTTAGAGTTGTCATAGCCCGAAATATTATAGTTGGTATAAAAGCCGTTGATCCCTTCATCCCATTGATCGGGTGGAATATAGCCGCGAATTTGGTTGCGTAAAGAAGCTTGCGGTAAACTGATCAATAATTTTTGTTTATCAAATTGAAAGTGGCTATTTGCACCTTCAATAATTGAAATAAAATCTACACATTGTGGGTTTGAGGTAGACAATTGCTCGTATTGGGCAATATTGACCCCAAATCCCTGCAATGTTTTGCTGTCTAAACACGGAAATAACCCAGTTGTATCTTGAATGCCTGATTTTTCAATAAAATTGATGTCGCGAGTAAACGCGTATTGATCATTGACATACACATCAACCCGGTACACGCCTGGCAATTGATGGGTCGATTTCTCAAATCTGCTTAAATCAGAGATTTGTGAATTGGATAAGTTATCTGTTAAAAATGCAGGGTTAAAAACCTGTTCTGCATGACTGGTTCTTGGGACTACGATTGAAATCAGCATAGTCATTGCGATACCCACTGGATATCGCTTGATATGTCTCCTTACACATACAACATTGTATGGCATTGAAAATAGACTATTCATAATTATTACTTCAGTTCTAAATCAACTTTAGCTGTTAAACCACCGTAATCATTGACCGTTTGATAACTCAGTTTATTACCTGAAGTCGCTGAAATTTTTGTTTGGGCAAAAGGACTCGCCATCACATTTGGCACTTTTTGGTTATCAACAAAAACGTTCACAAAAGAAACATGATATGGAGATGGATTGTTAACCATGATTCCTTCTGCTGATTTTGAAAACTTAATCGTTTCTAATGTGGCTTCAGGTTTAGTTTTTAGATTTATCGGTCTTACAAACAGTTTGATTCGAGATAAAACAGCAAGTTGTAAAATATTCTTGTCAGTCAAAGTCGATTTATCAATCGAAGGAATTGCCTTAACATTGACCCAAAATACCGACTCTCTATCTTGTGGTAAGTTAGTGGCAACATTGACAATTCTTAATGTATTTTCGCTATTTGCTTCTGCGACAAATAAGGGAGGAGTAATAAGAAAATCTTTTGATTTTTCATCTAGATTATTTTCAATCCACGAGTTAATTAAAAAGCGTTCTTTATTGTTGCTGTTGACAATAGCCAATGAAACTTGCTTGGCATCGGTTGGGTAAATAACACGAGTTGCTCCAAGTGATATACCCCCAATAATATTGTTATTGCCCCAGCTGGTGGATGCTAAGCACGCTAAGGTTATACTAAGAACACCATTTTTAAATAAGTTCAGTTTCATATAAGTCCTTAGAATTCATTTATGGATAAAAAACAGAAATTAAAATATTCGATGCTTGAGCGGATGACTTTTCTGAAGTTTGGTTGAGGAGAATACCAATCCTATTTTTAGCGAAACTGTCATAACGTTCAGGTCGATCAATTTGTCGAATAAATTTCTGATCCAGACCGGTCTGTTCAAGACTTTGAATGTTTAATTCTTGATTAATATCAAAATCATTTCTTGCTTTTGGGTCTGTATAAAACATCTCATGTGTTGGCTTATTTTGTTCAGATAGACCAATGGCGAGATTGTCGTAGATGCTTACAGGGCATAATGAAAAATTGATTTGAATTGGAGAATTGGGAGTTTTAATAGATACAGCAGCATTATTCTCAATTAAGATTGAACAGCTTTGATTTATCAAAACTCCCTGAAAATGAGCTCTTCCACCAAATACATAACTTTCTGCGTAAATATGAGTACTTACTAATATTCCAGCAATCAGGGTTATATACTTTTTCATGGTAAATAAGCTCATGTAATCAAATATTTAATAATTATCTTAGGCAGATAAATTATTCATATTTCACTACAAAAGTTGCATCAGCATTTGCTTGACCAGGTGTAGATGCACCTGTAGCTACATAGCGTGCGCTGAATTGAAGTGTGTTATCACCTGTGATCAATGTTTTAGGTGTAGAAAAACTTGCACCCGTAACACCTAAGATTTTTGAAGTGTCATCGGCAATCTCAATCCCTACATTTGTTGCAGCAGTAGAGTTTGTACCACCAGCAGCAACTGAAAGTAAGTTTGCATTAGACGTTACAGACTGACCATAAAATGCAACAGCTGCAGTTGCTTGAACTGTTGGATCACAGTCAACAAGTTTGATTTGGAACGGTACTGGAGTTGTTTTATCGCCAGCAACAGCTAAACGTGCAGTACGGTATTGACCTAAATCAACAGTTTGATTTGAAGATTCTGTACTTACAGCACATGCTGCATTTACGATTTCACCAGTAAAATGTACTGTACCACCGTTAACAGTTACAGGATCAGCAGCAAAAGCTGAAACAGAAAGTGTTAAAGCAGATAAAGTTGCAGTACTTAATAGAGAGGTGGTCCCACATGTTTGAACAACTAAAAGCTTATTTATAAGTGATACTCTGCTCTAGTTAAGCTACCTTATTTTGTTGTGGTAGCTGGTCAT